>DATFQO010000037.1:0-17519 GCA_035264245.1 Solirubrobacterales bacterium | reverse complement strand
CATCATCCAGCGCAGGGCGTCCGTGCCGGCAGGGCCGTCGTAGAAGCGAAGGAACTGAATACAGGCGTCGCTGAGCGCGTCGTCGGCGTCCTCAGGGCGACGCGAGTGAGATCGAGCCTGGCGCATCAGCGTGCCTCGCCGGGAGCGAAGGAGTTGGTCTAGGGCATCCTTGCGATGCTCGGTCGCGGTTCTGTGGCTCTGTGGCGGGGAGGCCATGAGAGCCGCCCCCACGCACGCGCAGCGTGCGACCATCGGGCGGCGTGGCCTTCCCGCCGCTGTGAGCTACCAACTAGTTCAGCGGGCGATCCGCATGGCTCGGGTGGCGCTGCGGGCACGCTGTTTTCCGAGCTGCTTTTGCACCCGCGCGATTCGCAGCTGCGTTTCGCGATGATGGCGCCGCTGCGCGGCGTCTCGGGGCTTGCCGCCAAGCGGGTCTTTGCCGGTCGCGGCGATCCCGTAGCGCTGGCGGTAGCCGTAGATGGCGTCGACGCCGTTGTTCCAAAGCGAGGCGTGCAGGGGGTCCCTGGGGCGAGGGCCAAGGGTCTCAACGATCATCGGACTCGGCTGCGAGCGCTCGGCGGCTACCGCTCGGCGGCGAAGATCAACAAGGCGGTCCTCGATCAATGCCAACTCGGCCCGCTCGGTACCGGTCAGCTGCGAACGGCGCGGGGCCTCGGTGGCGACGTCAACGGTGAGACCGTCCCGCTCGGTTTCGAGACGACGTAGCTGCGTGGATGCGAGCTGGCGGGCGTGGTCGTCGCCCATGCCGGCAAGGCGATCTTGTGCTGCCGCGATCCGCTGCTCGAGGTCGGCAAGCCGCTCCTCGGCGGGCGTGCGCTCGACGGCGGTGGTCAGCCGTCGCTCAAGCTCGGCGCGTCGGGCCGGCAGGTCAAGCGGTGCCATCGCCTCGATTCGCTTCCGGGCACCAACCTCGATCGCGGCGTACTCGCCCGCGGCTCGCTCGGCCCCGACTCGCAGATCGTGTGCTGCGTCCTCAACCTCGCGTCTACCGGGGCCAATGTCAGCATCGGTCAGCTCCGACGCGGCGACTCCGTAGGCGGTGGTCGGCCCCGAGGAGCGCGAGATGGCGACGGTGAAGTCCTCGCGGCTGATGCCGGAGTCGAGAAGGGCGAAGGCGGAGTCGAAGGTCTTGGACTCGGTGCTGTAGGTGGTGAGCGCGTAGGCGTGCTGGATGGCTGGCTCGCGGGAAGGCGTCCTTTTCTCCAGGTAGCGGCGGTCGAGCCGGACCCCCTCCCCCTCGACGCCGAAACGCTGGAGGTAGAGGTGGTGCTTTGCCTGGTCGACGCCGACCACCTCCCAGCGCTCGCGGTTAGAGACCTCCGGCGTGTTGATCCGGGTGACGACTCGATCTCCAACGGAGAACGGCTGCCCGCCGACGATCAAGGTGTCCTTGCCGAGTGCGCGTTGCGAGGAGAGCAACTCGCGAGCGCGTTCATTCAGCTCGGCGACGTCGCGGGTGCGGCGGGCGATCATCACCGCGTCCTCGCCAGCGGCGTAGCGCTTGTGCCAATCGAGCACCTGGGCGTCGAAGACCTCGGGCAGCGTGTCGGCGATCACCAGGCGGTCGTGAGCGCGAAGCACGTCGAGCGCGTCCGATCCCCGACCTTCGTGGGCAAGTTCGACAATTTCGCGGTCGACCGGATCACGTTGACGCCTGACCTGCGTCAGCACCACCGGCTCGATCTCGTTGGTCAGGTTGCCGTAGAGGCCACCGGGACCGACCGCGCCGATCTGACGCGGGTCGCCGATCAGGACGAGCTTGCCGTCGCATCCCTCGGCAAGGTCGGCGAGCGCGGCCATGTCCGGGGTCGGCGTGGTCGAGGACTCGTCGACGACGATCACCGTCCCGCGAGGCAGGGGTGCGATTCCGCGCTCCGACAGCTCGCCCGTCTGGATCAGGAAATGGGTGACGGACGTCGCGGGAACGCCGGCATCGGAGAGCTCGCCTGACGCGCTGCGGGCGGTGGCGACCCCGACCCCGCGAATCCCGGCCGCCGACCACGCCTCTTGCGCGGCGGCGAGCGCGGTGGTCTTCCCCGTCCCCGGCAGGGCGGCGACCGCGATCACCCGCTCGCCTCCGGTGGTGAGCCTCCTCACCATCTCGACCTGCTGGTCGCTGAGGTAGCGGTGCCGATCGAGAACGGCCGCCAGCGTCGCGCCGTCGACCACGGCCGCGCCGGCCGTCTCGCCCTTCCTCGCCGTTGCCATGAAGCGCTGCTCCAGCTCCCAAAGGCGGGGGGTCGTGTAATAGGTGGCGTCGAGGGGGCCGGTTCCCCGATGGACCTCGATCAGCTGGTCGCTGTCGATCATTGCGCGGACGGCACCCTCCAGGGCGGCGGCATCGCCGCCTTCACGGAGCTGGTTCCCGACCGCAGACAGGAGATCGCGACGGTCAAAGTGGGAATGGTGGGCCTCAAGGTCCGCGATGGCGCGGTTGAGGTGTTCGGCGCCAATCGGCTGCGGCTCTCGGGGGCGAGTGCGGGCAAGCAGTCGGTCGATGGAATCGGGGGTGAGGTCGAACTCGGCCGCTCGGGAAAGCCACTCCTGGCGCTGGGTGTCGCGGTCGACGGAATAGTCCTTGGCGTCGCGGGTGCGATAGGCGGCGACTTCGGCGGCAGCTGCAGAGCTGGTCCCCCGCTCGGCCATCGCCGCGACGATCTCCGCTCGCCGCTGTGAGAAGTGGTCGATCACCGGTCGCCCGATGCCGGCCAGATCGGCATAGCCGTTGACGACCTGCTGCCACTCGGCGCCGACCTCGCGGGTCATCTCTGCGCGAAGCGCGGCCTGGTAGACGTAACCGGCGGCCTTCGCCTCCCGCAGGAGCGGTGACTGACGCCTCGGGTTCGCGAGGCTGAGCCAGCGGCCATCCGTGGCGGCGCGGGTCATGTTGGCGGTGACGAGGTGGGTGTGAAGGGCCATGTCGCCGGCACGCGAGGAGCCGTGACGGAAGGCCATCGAGAGGAAGCCCGACCCCGGCTCGATCACGACGCCGCCCTTGCCGCGCTGGACGAAACAGGCGGTCCTCTCGAGGTAGCCGACCGCCTCGGCGACGGCATGATCGTGGGCGCGGAGGACGGCGGCACGCACCTCGGGTGAGCCGATCGCGTAGAGGATGGAGACCGACTTCGGAGCGGCGAAACGAATGTCGTAGCCGAGGATCGGTTCGAGACGGCGCTCTCGACCTTCGGCGTCGACGAACTTGCGGGGCTTGGGTCGGTCAACCAGGACGGCGCCAGTGACGGGGTGCTTGCCGGCGAGAACGGCGGCATATGCCTCGCGGTCTACCTCCCCGGAGAGACCGAGCTGCGCCGCCAGCTCGCCCATCCATTCGCCGGGTGCCTCGCCCGGCTTCGTGTAGTAGTCGTCGCCGCCTTCGGCTACTGCTTCGATCCAGTAATTCGCGTTTGCGCGGCCGATCTTCGAGACTCCCACCATCGCCCCTGTTGTCCACCGCGCGGCTCGATTGCATCGGGACGAACCGGAGGGTTCGTAGTGTGTCGGGCTGTGAGGTTGGTGTTAAGGCGACGCTTGGGACGGGTTGCTGATTCGCTTCGTGCTACCTAGCTGTTTCGATCTTTCAGGTGCCTCTAGCGTTGGGCTTCGGCTTCGGTCGGGTGTCTTCTGGATGGCTCTTAGCTGGTCTCTGAGTGGAGGTTCCTAAAGCTGGCTCGATCGCCGTTCGGGAATCCTCGGGCGGCTGCTTCGACGCCGACGCCGCAAGGCCCGCGCCGCCCGAGCGCAGCGAGGGCAGAGGGAGCGAAGCGACCGGGGCGCTGGGCCGAGCGGCGAGGCAGTCGCCGGGGACGCCGCGATGCCGGCGAGGCGAGCGCCCCCCGAGCGGAGCGAGGGGAGGTCGCGAAGCGACCGAGGGCGCGAGGCCGAGTCGGCGAGCCCTGCAGCTGACGGCTGGCGTCAGTTGGCGGCTGCTTCGACGCCGACGCCGCAAGGCCCGCGCCGCCCGAGCGCAGCGAGGGCAGAGGGAGCGAAGCGACCGGGGCGCTGGGCCGAGCGGCGAGGCAGTCGCCGGGGACGCCGCGATGCCGGCCGCCGCCTAACTCTTACAGAGTTGCCGCCCAAATCGGAGAGTGGAAGCGACCGAACGGAAAGGTGGCGAAGGCCCTTCCGTCCTCGCGACGAACGAGGTTGGCGACGGCAAGGTCGCGGACGGCTCGCTCGACCCAGCCGTCGCCTCCATCGTTCAGCTCGCGGGCGAGGTCGACGATCGCCATCCCCTCCGGGTGGATCGAGGCGAGGACGGCGAGGACCAGGACCTGCGCGGTCTCATCGTCGTCTGCAGGAAAACCAGCAGGCAGACAGTCGCCCACCCGAAATGTCTCATCACTCATGCCAAAACCCCTTGAGGCCGGCCCCCGGGCCAGGCCGATTTGAACAGTGTCGGGGGGTGAAGTCGAGGGGAGCGCAGATTGTCCCCCCACAAGAGGGGCGGCAGCGGCTTGCCGGGAGCCGAGACAGGAGGTATGGCCGCCGAGGCGGTGTCCCGGCGCCCGAGAAGCCGCTGCCGCTCAGCTCCTCAGCGTTCGATGAGGAGGTCGTGGAAGCGCAAGGCCGCGTAGGTCGGCCGGATCGTGTCTCCGTTGCAATGCAGCAGGCCGGTCCCGGTCAAGTCGCGCACCCCCCGGTCGATCGCGTCGGCGTCCCCGGTGTCCGGGTTGGGGCCGACCATCCTCAGCGTCAGCTCGGCGTGCGTGAGCTGGGCCGGATGCTCCTCCAAGACCAGCCCGAGGATCGCCGCCTCGGTTCTGTCGTCTTCCTCGTGCGTCGTCGTAAACGGGCAACGCGGGTTATCGTCGTCGTGCATGGGAGCTCTACCTCCTGTGAAGTCGTCCTGGGGTTGGCGTGACCGCGCCGCCCCAGGGCGCATATGGATTGTCACGAGGGGTAAGTCGACGGGCGCGAAAGTTGTCCCCCCTCGCGAAAAATCGAGGATCGGGAGCCTGGCCGGCGAGGGCAAAAAAAAGGGCGCCCACCTTCGCGGTGGACGCCCCCCGGAGCGGGATGGCCTAGAACGGGATGTCGTCTTCGCCGTCCCTCTTCTGCCCGTCGCCCTCTTTCTTCTGCTCGTCGCTCAGCTCCTGCTGGTCGCCGCCGTTGCCGTTGCCGTTGCCGTTCGGTTTGCCGCCGAACTGGACCACGTTGGCGACCACCTGGACGTACTCGCGGTGGTCGTCTCCCTCGCCCTGCTCCTTCCAGTCGAGGCGGCCTTCGACGACGATCGCGCGGCCTTTCTTCAGGTACTCGTAGCAGCGCTCGCCCTGCTTGCCCCAGACGCTGACGTTGAAGTAGTTGGGCTTGTCGACCCACTCGCCGTTGCCGTTTTTGCGGCGGCCGTTCACCGCCAAGCGGAGGTTGGTGACTTTGTTGTCGCCTTCGGTGGATCGCTGCTGCGGATCGCGGGTCAGGTTTCCGCTGAGGACTACGACGTTGATGCCTTGCATTTCGGGGCCTCCTTTGAGAGGTGGTTCGATTGACGAGCCCAGGTAGGGCGCGCGACCGAACGCGCGGAACCGAGCCGGAGACGAATGTCGGAGGTGAGGGGAACCCCCCCTGTGGGGGTTGAAGCGCGGGCGGCGCGTGCCACCCTGGCGTGAGGAAATTGGACTGCCTCTCACAGGCGGACCTGAAAGTCAGCCCGATCCTTGCTGTCGCTGTCTCGGAACCTGACTCATGCCGCTGCCAAGAGGCTCAGCTGCTCGCGGTCAAGCTCCTCCCAGGCTGTTGCGAAGATCGGCCGCGCCTTCGGCCTCGCTCCGGCAGGTCCGGCGACTACGAAGTGCTCGCGGGTGGGCAAGCTCTCTCCCCGACGAAGAAGGTAGACGCGCTCGATTCCGTCGCCACGGTCGACGTGGCCCTTGGCGCGAACCAAGCTCTCGCAACGCTGGCGCGTGCCTCCGTCGACGACTCGGAGGTCCCGATAGACGGAGCCCACCTTGTCGGGGTTGTCGGACCTCGGTAGCCAGAGGCGTCGAACCTCGTAGACCGAATGCGGAGCCTCGGCGAGACGGCGCTCGAACTCCTCCCCGATGGCCGGCCGCTCGGCCGCGATGAGTTTGTCGAGCCGCTTGCCGGCGATCAGACCTCCCCTCGGATTTAGGCAGAGCGACCGCCTCTCGAGCATCAGAGCTTCATAGGCGCTCTCGGGCCTGGTGTCGAAACGGGGGATGGTCCGCTCGCGGCCTGAACGGCTAGTGAGGGCGAACGGGCAGTAGACACATGCCGACTTCGGCCAGTCGGCGACGCCGGTGATCTTCTCGATGTAGCGGCTGCAGGCGTCGCGGTCCCACCCCCACTCGATCAATGGGAACTCCGGGCGGCGGTGCGTCGTTTCGTACTTGGCCGCGCGCTCGGCGCGCGCACGCTCACCGGCGCCGAAGCCGAAGACCAGGCGGCCGGGCTCGGGCATGTGTTCGGCGCATCGCTGAGCGCGGCCCGTCTCCTCGGCCTCGTAGCCGAAGGCGTGGCGGGTTGCCTCCGGTGCGTGGCGTTCAAGGTAGGCGTCGATGACGTCGCCCTTCGACTTGATCGAGCAGAGGCGGTTGCCGCCAGCTTGCGGAATCGTCCCGGCTGCGATCAGTTCGTCGGACAGCTTGTAGGCGCCCGCGAGGTGGAGGCGTTCCGGCGATGCGGTGTCGCTGAGGACGACGATGCCGTCCCTGGTGCTGGGACCGGCGCGGGCGACCTGGGCGAAGCGGATCCCGGCCTCCCGCAGTCGCGAGAGGACGTGCCGCTCAACGAGGACTCCGGTGCGCGGCCACTCGTCGCCGGTCATGGCGGTGACGACGAGGAGGTCGGCGAGGTCGAAGTTGCGGGAACGCGGTTCTTCGAGCCATCGCAGGAGCAGAGCGGTGCTGTCGACTCCGAGTCCGTAGGAGAGAACGATCCTCATCACGCGGCGATCGGCTCGGGTGATGATTCGGCTGAGGAGCCGCTGGACTGTGCGGGAAGAAGCGCGTCCTCGATGCGAGTGGCGAGGCGGTCGATCAGCTCGCCGTACCGCCCGATCTCCTCGCCGTTCCCCCAGCTTGCCATGTACGGAACGGAAAAACCCGAGGTGTCGAAGCCGAGGCTGGAGCAGATGGAGTAGGCGACGCACTCCACGACCACCTCCTCCTCGTCACGGCGGAGCTTGGGGTTGTCCTCGCTGTTGTCGACGTGCAGGAGCGCGTGGCTGACCTCGTGGACTCCGGTCTTCAGCTGCGCGTTGGGCGAGTAGCGCTCGCTGACGGGCTGGACGGTGATCTTGTGGTCGGGCGGCGAGCAGTAGCCGTTGACGCCCAGGGGCGTGGGCTCGACTACGAACGAGTAGCCGATCGAGGCCGCGAAGGCTTGGAGCGGCAGCAGGAAGCGCGCCAGGCTGGCGCCCTCAATCGGCTGGAAGATCGTCGGCGGCTCGAGGTCGACGACCCCGCGGGGGTCATAGGGCAGCGGGTAGACCTGGGAGCGGTCGAAGACTTTGACCAGGCGGAAAAAGGTGCGCGGCTTGTCGTCCGGGTTCGCTCCGGCTTCGCGCCATTCCCGCAGCTTCTTCTTGGACGGCGGGCAGGGAGCCAAGATGCTGATGCCGCGCTCACCCTTGCGAACGGCGTAGCCGAGATCGAGCCAGCGGCGGAAGCCGGCGACCCGCGTCGCGCCGGGATGCTGGAACGCGATCAAGACCTGATTGCGGAAGCTGTAGGAGTGGAAGTGGCGGCGAACGCGGAGCCAGGTCTGCCAGCCCTCACTGGAGCGCAGTTGCGCGATCGCCGTTTCGATCAGCTCGCGCTCGGCGGTTCGCTTCTCAGCACGCTCCTCCTCGGTGAGCGCTCGGCGTTTTCTCTTTGCCATGACGTCTCCTTTCCCAAGCCCGCCCCGCTGGCGGGCGATCCCCGAATCCGATGCACGGCGAAGCCGTGCCAGCATCGGGAGGGGTCGCTTGCCAGCGTTGGCGATGGCGATGTGCGCCTAGCGGCGGTGGTCCGTGGGGTCAGCGGCCCGCTCCTGCGGGTCCTCGGGTGACGACGCCTCCGCCGCGGAGCATGAGCAGCACGTCCTCGGCGCCGCGAACGACCTGGGCGCCGTTGGCGAGGAGTGCGTTGGTGCCGACGGAGCCGACCGAGGTGGCGGGCCCCGGCACCGCTCCGACCTCGTTGCCGAGAGACCGCGCCTCCTTGGCCGTCACCAGGGAGCCAGAATCCTTCCGAGCCTCGACGACTACCGTGACCCCGGCGAGCCCCGCCATGATCCGGTTGCGGGCAGAAATGCTCCAATGCCAGGGCGTGGTTTCGGGTGCGAACTCCGAGATCACCAAGCCGGTCTCCTTGATCCTGCGCCAGAGCGAGCGCATGGACGCGGGGTAGGCAATATCGGCGCTACAGGGAAGGACGGCGATGGTGCGTCCGGCGTGGTCGACCGCGCCGCGCAGGGCGCAGGAGTCGATACCGAAGTCCATACCGCTGACGACGGTGACGTCGCTGGCGGCTAGGTCGGCACCGAGAGCTCGACCCATCTCACGTCCGTAAGTGGTGGCGCGACGGGCACCGACGACCGTCACCGTCTCGCTCCAGTCGAAGCTCACCAGGAGGCGAGGGTCGCCGAGGCCGATGAGCGCGCACGGAGCAGCCGGCAGCTCGTGGAGAGACGCCGGGTAGAAGGGGTCGTGACGGCAAGTCGCCCAGGCGTCGGCGAGGCGAAGCGCGTCGGAGAGGTGGCTCTCACGGAGAGCGCCGATCCGCGCGAGGACGGTCGAAGCGACGTTGGGGGCGACGGCCTCGACGAGAGCGCCGTTGTCGAGGCGCAGGAGGTCGAAGGGCAGCTCGCCTTTGGCAGGGTCGAGCGCCTTCTCGATATAGGGGGCGATCAGGCTGAGCAGCCAGGACCGCCGAAGGCAGTTGGGACAAGCGCCGGCATGGGTCATTGTCTTCCTCCGTTCATGGTTGCCCGCCCCGATGGCGGGCGATCCCCGACCCAAAGCGCGGCGAAGCCGTGCCACAGTCAGAGGGGTCGTCCGCCATCGGTAGGCGTTTGTCAGGACCGTTGCCTCCAGTGAGCGCTGGAGCCGTAACCGCCGACCTCGTGGTCTTTCACGCTGGCGGCATCGCCGCCATGAGCCAGAGCCGCGCTGACTCCTCGAGACTCACGGCGCCGATCCGCGCCGCTGGTTTGCTTCACCTTCCGCAGTCGCTTGATTTCGCGGTCTGCGTCGTCGAACGTTGAGGGGTAGGCGAAGGACTGCCCTCGGCTGACCGCGAGGTCGCGGAGATAACTGATCTGCCTAGTGGTGGGCGGGTTGCTGGAGTGTGGCTGTGGATTGGTCATGGCCCAGCCAGAGCAGGCCGGAGGAGGTCGGGCGCAGCCCGGCCGGGGGAGGTCTGCTAGGCGTCGGGGCCGGGACCAATCCACAAGCCCCGACCCCTTGCCCCGCGACCTAGGCGGTCGCGGTCTCCTTCTCCTCCTTCCTCTGTTTCGGAGAGCGGCGCGGCTTGACGGTCTTGATCTCCTCCGCCAGCAGCTCCTTCACCTGGGTCTCTGCGGGGTCGTGCCGGTAGGTCCCGCCTTCGCCCGGTTTGACCGCATCCTCGTCGGCGACCGCGGCGGCAATCTGAGCCAGGGCGACCCACTCAGTGACCTCGGAGATCGACTTGCAGGCTTCGATCTTCCCGACCAGGAACTCCATCGCCTGAGTGGTCGTGGCGTAGGTGACTTTGCCGGTCTTGGCCTCGTCACCGTCGTTCTCCATCTGACCCTGCTGAAGCTGCGGCAGAACCAGGCGGAGCCCGGCGGCGGCCAGTTCGCGATCGTGCCGAACGAGGGCGATTGCTGCCGCCTTCGCCCGAGCCAGGCCGTACTTCTTCCGGTTCTCGACCGTCCGGTGTTTCATCAGCGCATGGCCGAGCCGGTCGTTGAAGGACGCTGCGGCCTCACACCGTTCTTCGGCCTCCTTCTTGGCAGCCTCCCGTTTCTTCGCCCACTCGCTTTCGTCTTTCGCGTTCGAGGGGGCCTTGCCGTTGTCCGACGATGCGCCGGCTTCTTTGGCACGTTTTTTCTCCTCCTTCTCGCGCCGTTTCTTCTCTTTCTCGGCCCTCTCGATCGCGGACACCACGAGATCCTTGCCCCAGGTCTTGTCGACGAGGTAGGTGGTCGTGTAGCTGTAGGAGCCGCTTTCGTCCTTGTGCTCGAGGAGGACCTTTCCCGCCCGCGCCACGGTCATTTCGGCCTCGCCGAGCGAGATGCTGGGGTCGCCCTGGGGACCGGAGACGTGGGTCGGGACCGCGGCGCGGTAGCGAGCCGCGTGTTTGTCCCTCTCCTGGGCTTTGTCGAAGACCTCGCTGAACCTGATGTGAGCGGGGTCGATCATGGTCGGCGGGTCGTCCACCGCCCCGTCGGCGACGGCGGTGAGCATGTCGCCGAAGTCGCGGACGAAATCGGTGTACGCCTCGTCTCCCTCGAAGACCTCGCAGACGCACTCGGCGATGCGATGTGAGGCGTCAGCGGCCTTCTTCAAGAGCGAGACGCCCTCGATCGGAACGGCATCCCGGGCGATGGCGTCCTGCACCTTCTTGGGGAGGGTGAGGATCCGGCGACGGACGCTGACCCACTTGTCGGACATGCCGATCTCCTCGGCGATGGCCTTGTTCGTGGTCAGCTTCAGCTCCTTCGCCAGCTCCTCGACCCCTTCGGCCTCCTCGACCTTGTTCAGCTGCTCTCGCTGAATGTTCTCCACGAGGGCGATGGTTCGAGCATTGCCTTTGGTGTTGATGTGGCCCGGCAGCTCCTTGATGCCTTCGAGCTTTGCCGCCCGCAGGCGACGCTCTCCCGCCAGGAGCATGAACTTGCCGCCGTCGATCGGCCTGACGCTCAGCGGCTCGATCAGGTCGTTGGCGGAGATGCTTTTCCCGAGCCTTTTGAGGGCTTTCGGATCGAAGCTCTTTCGAGCGTTGTGGCCCTCTTGGACCACGATCTTGTCGACCGGGATCATCAAAGGGCATTGCGGTAGCCATTGCTGTCTCCTTCTGGTGCTCGCCCCCGCCCGATGCGGGAGCCGGTGAGCCCGCCCCCGCACGCGAAGCGTGCGATCATCGGGGCGGCGCCGGCTCACGCGAGGGCGGCGAGCTGGAAGCTCCGCTCGATCGCCTGGCCGCTCATCGGGCAGGTGCCCAACCGTGCGGCCTCACGGCGGTAGTCGGCGAGCATCACCGCCAGCTCGGCTTTGGACTCGAAGCCCGACTCGACGAAGAAGCCGCGACCGTGGCCGTCGCGCGGGTAGTCGTAGACGAAGACCTCGCCGCCGATCCGTCGACCGACCAGGACGCGCTCCTCCTCGGTGAGGCTGTAGCGGCCGAGTTCGTGAAGCTGTGCGGGTTGGGACTGGATTGCCGTGGCGCTCATCGCGGGCCTCCTTGGCTCGTTGGTGGGAGTCGTGAGCCGCCCGGCAGCGGGTAAGGCGGCACGTCACCCTGAGGGCGCGCCAGCGAGGTCCGCGAAGCGGGCCTTGACGTGACGCCGGCCGCTGCCAGGCTCAGACCGACTCCCGGCAACGAGCGAGGTGCCTATGCGACTTTGCTCGCAGGACCCAGCGCCGGCAGGGCAACGAGGTCGGGGCGGTCCCTGAGCCGATAGCCGACGCCTCGCGTGTTGACGACGAGACCCGGCGCCCCGACCGCCCTCAGCCGTCGCCGCAACCTGCTTGCGTGGCTGTCGAGGGTCCGGGTGTGGGTGGTTCCGGTGTGCCCCCAGACCGTCGCCAGCAGCTCCTCCTTCGAGAAGACCCGATCCGGCTGCGCGGCCAGGACGAGCAGGAGCCCGAACTCCTTGCGAGAGAGCTCGACGTCCTTCTCGGCGACGGTGACTCGACGTCCGGCGGGGTCGACCATCAGCGCGCCGAGATTGATGACCTCCTCCTGCACGGCGGCGACGGGCTGCGCCGTGACGATCCCGCAGTCGAGGTCGCCGGTGCAGGCCAGCCGCCAGTTCGTCTCCTGGTCGCGACGGACCCGCAGCTCCCAATTCCCGCGTTCGCTCAACCTCGCTTCGATCTCGCCGGCCGGCGTTTGGACCGAAACGCGGGTGAAGCGGCCTGGCACGATTTCGCGAAGTGCGCTGCTGTGGTCGAATGAAGCGTCCATCGTTGTCCCTCCTGACTCGTTGACGGGGTGTCGCGGAGCCGTCCGGCAGGGACAGGGAGACGGGGAACCCGAGCCTCAGCGAGGGCGCGACAGCGAGGACCGCGAAGCGGTCCTTGGAGCGGCTGCCTGTATCTGCCAGGCTCGAAGCGACCCCCGTCAGCGAGGAGGTCGATGCCGGGGGAGCTGACGAGGCGGAGATCAACGCCGAAGCGGCACGAGGGCGGTGGTCTTCGGGAATTGAACAGTCCGTCCAAGTTTCCCTTTCCAGCGGCCGTCGCCGGATAAAAACCGGGCAGGACCCTGGAAGTTCGGACGGCGAAGTCCAGCCGCCCCGGCGAACCCCACCGAGGCAGCTGGACGGCTCTGCGCCTAGCCCGCCTTGTTAATCATCAGGATCGGCGCGGCTTGCGTGGTCTCTGCCATCTTCATGTCTCACCTCCTTTTTTTTATTGCTTAAGCGCAATAAAAACCCATGCGAAAGGGGTGGGCCTGGGGTACGCCTCAAGCCTTTTGGTAACTAGAGAGAGTGAAAAGCGCGAAAACGCCCCGAGTACGGATAAGCGCTGAGCCGTCCTATCTCGTCCGCTTGGGGGTGCTGTACGCGCACCCGCTGCGGATCAAGATCGCAAGCGAGCTGTACATGCGGGAAATGAGCCCGACCGAGGCATTCAAGGAGTTCGGGGGCGGCTCCTATGGTCAGATCCTGGGTCACTTCCGCATCCTCGAGAAGCACGGGTGGATTCGCCTGGTTCGCAGCGAGAAGGCGAGCGGCGGTAGGGGTCGGCCGCGGAACATCTACCGCGCGACTGAACTGGCGGTGGTAGACGACGAAACTTGGGCCTCACTTCCGACCTCGATCCAAGTCGCCTTCACCGCTCGAACGCTCCAGCATCTCGGCGAGCGGGTAGGTGGGGCGCTGGCGGCCGGGAATGTCGACACAGCCGGCGACCGGTTCTTCCGTTGCCGAACCGAGGGCATCGACGACAAGGGATGGCGAGACTCGATGGCGGCGCTGGCCGATTGCTTCTACACGCTCGCCCAGGAGCAGCTTGACGCGAAAATCCGCCTCGACAAATCGGCTGAGCTGGGGGTGTTGTTCACCTTTGCCGTAGCTGGGTTTGAAATGCCGAGGTCCGAGGCGGAAAGTCCGCGTGGGTCGGCATGGATAGATGGAGCCGTTCCCCTTCGTCTCGACCTGGATCGAATCCCGTTGTCGACCCGGATGGCGAAGGTGTTTGGCGACCCGCTAAACCTCGAAATCGTCAAGGTGCTTCATGCTGGCGCGCAGAGTCCATCGCAACTGCACGCAGGAGTGGGCAAAGGGTCGCTGTGGTCGATAGATCGGCGCTGCCAGGTGCTGACGGAACTCGGGTGGTTGACGAGAGCCGACGATGCGGAAGACGAACGCTCAGTCCTCTACCGAGCCGCTGGTCCCGAAGTCTGCGATGCAGATGTTTGGAGCGAGATTCCAGACGAGGCGAAAAAGGCAGGGAGCTGGCCCGTCTTCGAGGAGTTCTGCGGGAAGGCATCAGAGGCGCTCCGTGAGGGCTCGTTCAACGCCCGCCCTGATCGACACCTGACGTCCTTCACCTTCCGGCTCGATCGTCAGGGATGGAAGCAAGCCCGCTTAGCTCTGCGGCGGTGTGACAAACAACTCAATGGAGTCGCCGCAGCGGCACGGTCAAGGGCCAAGGCGACCGCCCAATTCAAAAGTGACACTCCGCCCTACTTGGCGACCTTCCTCCTCGCGGGCTTTGAGGATCCGGTCGCGTGGCACGCGGCGACTTTTTGCTGACCCGATTCCCCTCCGTTTTTTATTCCCTAATGGGTTTGAAAACGAGTTGAACCTCAACAAGACTCCGCCGCACGGTCGAAATTAGTCGACCTTCTCAGAGATTTCAAAGCGGGAAACGGTGCCGGCGACTCTCAAGCAACTGGAAGATCGGGCGATACGCAGACTGGCGCTATCCCGAGGCATCACCTTCTTTGGAGGGAACGCCTCCTTTTGGGCACTGTCGGCGATTCTGTACCAGGAGTCTCACTCGCCGACGCTGGTCGCAGCTGCAGCACTGGCCTCCTTTTCGGTCCCTGCCGCGTTGAGCCCACTCGCCGGCCTGATCGGAGACCGATTTGATCGACAGCGGGTAATGATCGCGTCCGAGCTGTCGGGCGCCGTCATCTTCCTTGCTATGGCGCTGGTGATATCGCCCGCCGCGCTCATCGGCCTGAGAGTCCTCGCCTCTGTCGCCTTCGCGCCGATGGTGCCAGCGACCTCTGCGGCGCTTCCGGCCCTTGTTGCAGACGATCAGCTCGATCGGGCAAATACGGCGCTGTCGAAGGCGGGAACCGCTGGCGCTCTAGTGGGAACGGCCTTCGCCGGATTGATGCTGGCGACTGCTGGTGGCTCTTGGGTCTTCGTCGCCAACGTCGTGACCTTCTTGATCTCTGCTTGGCTGATCGCGTCGGTGAAGGGGGACTTTCGTCCGGCCCCCACCGATCATGGCCCCCGACTCGCGGCAGGATTCTCCTTCCTGCGGCGAAGCTCGATCCTGCGGCCGGTGACGCTGGCCTATGGCGTCATCTTCATCGGGATCGGGGTGAGCATCCCGGCCGAGATCGTGGTTGCGTCGGACTTCGGTGCAGGCTCCTTCGGTTACGCAGGGATGATCTTCCTATGGGGAGTAGGGATGCTCTTTGGAGCCGCTACAGCGGAACGGCTGTCGGGGAATGTCCGCGACGTCAGGATGTTGAGCCTCGCGGCGGGCGCCTTGGCGCTGGGCTTCCTGGCGGTCGGCGCAGCCCCGATCTTCGCTATCGCGCTCCTGGGGATGGCGGTCGGCGGGATCGGTGAGGGACTTTGGGAGCCAGCTCAGAACTCGTTGATCCAGCGCCGAACGCCTGATGGCATACGAGGCCGGGCCTTGGCCGGGAGCGAAGCGGTGATGCAAGCCGGCATCGCTGTGGGCCTCCTAGCTTCCGGCATCGTGACGAGCGCAGCCGGTGCGTCGGCAGCCTTCACGGTCGCAGGAATCACGGCGGGGATTGGAACTGCACTTCTTCTCGGCATCCGTCAGAACGCCGAAATGGTTGCCACCCCACCGCCGACCTCGCGCCCCTTGGCCGAGGCCCGAGTCGGCACGCAACGGACGCCGGGCGGCGCGCCCCTTTCCCAATCAGCACATCGCCCGGCTTCCGCTGCCCATCTCTCATCAGCCGCCGAACTCACGCCGACAACCTGAGCGCCACAGTGAGTTTTCGCCACCAAAAGCCTCGCCTGGCGCGGGCGGAACAGTCGTCCTCGTCGCCGACTGATCGTCTGCGGCGCTGCCCCTTCGGCCTGCGTCAGGCGGTGCGCGCGCTCCGCTTTTCGAGGAGGCGTCGCATTGCCTAAACCTCGTTCAACCGAACCTCAGAAAGCCCTGGGCCAGGCGATCCGACTGCTCCGTGAACGCCATGAGCACCTAACTCCGAAAAGGCTGGCGAAGCGGGCTGGCATCCAGGTAAAGACCTTGGAAAACATCGAAGCGGGCGAGGTCGACACGACCTGGAACACGACGTCTTGGATCGCAGAAGCCCTTGGCGTGCCGATGAAAGAGCTCACCGAACTCGAAGAAGCGATCCGCCTCGACGAAAAAGGTGAAGTACGACCCGCAGAGGGGAGGGACGGTGAAGGTAACGGCATCGACGACGCAGGCAGTTCTGCCGGTGGTGATGATCCATAAGTGCGCCTAGAGACGGCCGCAGGCCATCCCGATTCGCTCGTCGGCAGCAATACACGCGAGGGCCAAGTTCCCGAGGGGAGTCACCAAAGAGAGAGTTAAGAGATGCCGGGTATCGACCTCGTAACGCTCTCGCTCTAATAAATGGCCTTCGGCCAGGCGAAGCGTTCTCCCCATGCCATATCGATCTCGTCCAGCCGGGATGCCAGGGTGATCACCGCCTCATGGGGGAAACGAGCATCGTCAATGTTGACCCGATACACCGGCCCGTCCTGGTTGACTAGCTGAACGTCATAGCGCTCTCGGATCGCCTCGATCACCTCGCCCACGTCCTGATCCCCCTCGAGAAGCCTCAGCTCGACCAGGCATCCCTTCGGCTGCGGCGGCTCCATAGGTGCGGACTTGCGAATGCGGCGACGTCTGAGCCAACCGGGGCTCATCCCAGCAGAGCCGTGAACCCGAGGATCACTGCGCTAGCGAAAAGCATTCCCGCCGCAGCTCCAAGCAGGTAGGCCAGCGACGAGGATTGTGCCAATGAAGTGAATGGTCGTCTCGCCGAGGCGATCCGGGTTTCAGGTCGTTCTGTCGAGGACATCGGCACTCCCTTCCGGCAGGGATTTCATCCTACAAATGTCGACCCGACCAGCCTCACTGCCGCGTCCCGAGCCAGCCCGCAACGAGGCCGAGAACGAGGAGCGGTCCGACGATCACGCCGACAAGGGAGTCCTCGGTGGCCAGCGGCATCGCCCGCGCACCCTATCCCGAAGTCCCGCAATTCCTCCACTACGATGGCGGCGTGAACTGCCGGGGATGGGTGATCGTCGCGGTGCTCGCCCTGCTGAGTTTCTCGGTGGCGGGCGCCGAGGCGGCGCAGGACAATTCGGAGAAGTCTCGCTGTCACGGCCGGATCGCCACGATCATCGGCACCGACGGCGATGACACGCTGCGCGGAACCCCTGGACGCGATGTGATCTGGGGCGCGGGGGGCAATGACACGATCCTCGGTGGCCTCGGCAACGACCTGATCTGTGGTGGGCCTGGCGCTGATTTCATCCACGGCGGACGCGGCAACGACTTGCTCGACGGCGGAGCCGGAGATGGCGACCGGGTGGTCGGCGACCTCGGCGACGACAAGGTGCTGGGCGGTCCCGGCGCCCGCGATGAAGTCGCAGGCGGGCTCGGCATCGACTACGTCAACGGCGGTTCCGGGGACGAAGACCTGGTCCGCGGCGACTACGGCTGGGACCGCATGGACGGCGGCCCCGGCAAAGACGACATAGCCTCCTTCGCCACCGCGGTCGCGGGCCGCAAGGGCAGCGGTGTGTGGGCCTCACTGCGCGCCCACAAAGCCCGGGGCGATGGCCGCGACCGACTCTTTCGCTTCGAGAGCATCCAGGGCTCGGCCTTCGCCGACACCCTGATCGGCAACCCGAAAGTCAATCTGCTGGACGGCGGGCCGGGAGACGACCGCCTTTTCGGCGGCGGCGGCATCGACGCGCTGGAAGGCGCTCAAGGGCACGACCGCTGCAAGGGCGGGCCGATCCGCCACTCCTGCGGTCCCGAAAAGGCACCGGGCGCCTCCGCCTACGTCGAGATCGACCGCGTGCGGGGCGGCGGAGGGGGCCTCGCGTTCGTCGGCGGCGACGGCAGTGACGTTCTC
>DATFQO010000036.1:0-2002 GCA_035264245.1 Solirubrobacterales bacterium | reverse complement strand
CCCCGAGGCCACGCCGACCCCCACCGAATCAACTAAGACACCCGCGCCGGTGCCGACCGCGGTGCCTGGAGGTTCAGATGCCGCAGGCGGAGGTTCCGGGGCTGGGCTCGTCGGTCTGGTGTTGGCCGGTGGTGCGGTGGCCGGAACTGCAGCAATTGCCCGCCGCCGATTCCTGCATGACTCCTGATCCGACGACGTTACGCCCGGCTTGCTGGGCATCACGAGGGCTGGCCCGGTTCCTAGCCGGGCTGGCCCTCGTGGCCTTCACAGCTGCCTGCGGTTCCAGCGGTGATGCCGCGCCAGCCGGGTCACCCGCGCCCACCTCAGCGGCGACGACTGCGTCGCCACAGGTGTCCGGGGAGCCGACGTCGGCGTCGCCCAAGGCGAGCAAGGCGTCCCGCGAGCCGACAGCAATTCCAGCGGGTCGCATCGAGGGCCCGTATACGTTGCGCATCCCGCGAATCGGTGTGGACACCCGAGTCGTGCCCATCCAGAGCAATGCGGACCGGGTCCTCGAACCTCCACGAGACCCCAAGATCGCAGGATGGTGGAGCGACGGCGCTGCTCCTGGTGAACGGCGCGGATCGGCGGTAGTGGTCGGACACAGCGTGCGTAATGACGGTGGCGGCGTCTTCGACGACCTCGGGGATCTGAGCGGCGGCGACGCCATCGAGGTCAAGGGAGCGGACTCGGCGTTGACCTACCGCGTGCAATCCGTCGACGTGCTGTCGAAGGAGGAACTCGCGCGTAAGGCAGAGAAGATCTTCGCCCAGAGCGGCAGTGGCCGGCTAGTCATTATCAGCTGCGAGGATTGGGACGGCACGGCGTGGCGGTCCAACGTTGTGACCGTCGCGGCGCCGGTCCGGTAGGCCGGGCAATTCGGCCCATCGATGACCTGCCGGTGGGGTGGGTCAGCTGGGCCGCTCCTCCTCTCGTTCAAGTTCGTCCAGCTCCGCTTGCAGACGCTCCAGTTCCAGCCGTTCGGCCTCGGCGGGGTCCGTTGCCAAACGATGGGCAAGCTGTCGCTCGGCCTCGATCCGCTCGGCTTTGCGCTGTTCGGCTTCCCGACGCTCGACCTCACGCCGGTGTGACTCGAGGCGCTCCTCGCGTCGGCGCTTCCGCGCGAGACGCTCCGTTTCCTCAGCCGCGGCCCGCCGCTCGGCTTCGATCCGCGCTGCTTCTTCGGCCTGGGCACGTTCACTGGCCCGTTGTTCCGCGGCGGCACGTTGAGCTTCGACATGTTCAGCTTCTCGGCGCTCGGCCTCGGCTCGCGCGCGTTCCAGCCGATCGAGCTCCAGCCGGTGTGCCGTCGGCCGCTCAGCCTCGAGCCGGGCAATCAACTCGCGCCGCCTTTCAGCTTCGAGTGCCCCGAGATCGACCACGCTGCTGCCTCTGGTGGAAGCGATCGTCGCCGCAAACGAAGCGCTCGGCGGTACCGGCGCCCAGGTCAACTGCTGCCTACCCCGGCTCACCACTCCCCGGGCCAGATCTCTGACCACCACGGCAACCGGCTCCGTCACTTCGACATTCGGTCTCAAGAGACTCCCAGCGAGGTCGACGAACGCGCGCTCGGTCGATTCGGCGGCGGTCAGATCGCCCTCGGCCCTCAGCGTCTCTGCAAGGGCGAGCAGGACCAGGGCGTCTGCTGCCGACCCTGCCTTTGCGGGCGAGATCTCACGCAGCATCATCATGGACTCGCCGGTTCGACCCTTGCGGGTCAGCACGCCGGCACGGACGGCAGTCAGGAGCTGCAGGGTCGCTCTCGCGTCTGACCGATGAACTGTCGAAGCAGCCTCGGCGGCCGCAGCATCGGCTTCGTCGACACGGTCCGCGTCCAACAGTTCCCTAGCAAGATCGATCAGCGCCGAGGCCAGCTGGATTCGCGCTGGATCCCCCAGTGGACCAGTGAGTCCACGCAATCGCTCCACTAGCGCCCGCCGGGTGACCAAGCCGAGGTCGAGCTCGCCCGTGGCCGCCAACCGGTCGGCCATGTCCCGATACA
>DATFQO010000035.1:0-4388 GCA_035264245.1 Solirubrobacterales bacterium | reverse complement strand
GTCGTCGAAGGTCTCGGTCCGCTGGTTCAGGTTCGGGCCCTGGGTCCGCTCGCCGCGGTTGCCGCTGCCCTGGGTGCCGGCGGCGCTGAGCGTGTGGCAGCCGGAGCAGTGGGTCGCGAAGAGGACCGCCCCGTTGTAGTTGGGGTCGTCCTGGGCGACGGAGACCTTTTCTTCGCCGAAGCCGCAGGCCGCCAACCCGAGGGCGGCGGCGACGACCATTCCGATGATCAACGCTGGGCGCATGCGGCGGGCATCATATTGTTAGTGACCGAAGTCAGCGATCCTGACCCGCCTGGTGGCGTCTCGTCGCCCGCCGATCCCGTTCCCCTGACCATGCCGACGCCCGATCCAGACGCCTTCCGCGCCGCCATGTCCGGACTCCCGACGGGGGTCACGATCGTCACCGCCAACGGCCCCGACGGGCCCGCCGGAGCCACCGCCAACGCGGTCTCCTCGCTCTCGATCGAGCCGATGATGATGCTCGCCTGCCTCGACCGCGGCTCGCGCACCCTGCTGGCGGTCCAGGCGGCCGACAGCTTCGGCGTCAGCGTCCTGCACGCCGGCCAGGAGCCGATCGCCCGCGCCTTCGCGACCAAGGCCCCGGTGGCGGAGAAGTGGTCGGGCGTCGCCTGGAGCGAGCGCGACCGCATCCCGGCGATCGACGACGCCCTGATCTGGATCGCCTGCGACCTGCGCGACGTGATCTCCGCCGGCGACCACGTGATCGTCACCGGCGAAGTCCGGGCGCTGGAGGCACGCGACGGCGACCCGCTCGTCTTCCACGCGGGCGAGTACCGCCCGCTCGCATAGGTCAAGAATCCAGTGGGCAGTTGAGCACCAATACGGTGTTCAATTGACCACTCGATGAGCGAATGGACCTTTGCCCAGAAGGCGCTGCTGATCCTCGCGAGCCTGGAGCTGCTCTGGGCGCTGGCCGGTGTCATCGCCGAGCCGAGCTTCCAGATCGGCGCCGACGCACCGACCGAGAAGGTCCTCTGGGTCGACTTCAACGGCATCCACGCCCTCTCGGGCCTGCTCCTCTTCGGCCCCGCCCTCTACTTCTGCCGCCGGCCCGACTGGGCGCTCTACTACGTGCTCGACATCGCCGCCCTGTACATCACCGGGGTCTGGGCGCTGTTCGAGGAACAGCCCGCTTATGTCTTCACCTTCCCCAGCAACGTCAACGACGCGATCTTCCACCTCGCCACCGCCGTCGTCTTCTCGATCGTCGCGGCGATCCAGCTGGGCGAGAACCGCAGGCCTGCGGTATCGGTCTGAGGTACGACGAATCGCTCAGTCGCAGCCGGTTGCGATTGCGAGTGCTCGGCAGACGTCGTGCATGCGGGAGCCGGAGAGGCTCGTAATGGGCTCACCCAGGAACGCTCGTGAAATCTGACGGACGTTGTCAAAGCTCGCGACACATTCTTCGGGCATGCCATCCGCTTGATCGAAACGGACCTCGGTCGGGATGCCGCGGATCGTCCGGGTGATCGGCGCGACGAGCACCCTGCTCAAGACCGGGATCGCCTCAGACCGGGTCAATATGAGGGCGGGTCGCCGCCCCTCATCCGGGAACTCGCACCAGCACACGTCCCCCCGCGTCACCAGGGCTCTTCTCGGATCATCTCGCGCGTTTCCCGGTCCGCGACCGCCATCTCCTCGTCGGTGATGGGAATCCGTTCGTAGCCCTCGATGATTTCGCGGTCAATCCGCGCCTTCTCCTCGTCATGGAGATAAGCCTCGATCGCCTCGCGGATCAGCGCCGAGCGGGAGCGACCCTCGCGGGCAGCACGCTCGTCGAGTCGCCGCAGCAGCTCCTCCGTCAGCTGTACAAGCGTCTGAGTGCGTGGCATGGGCCATATGGTACCCAATGGTCGAGTGTGTTGAGTCGCGGCGGACACGAGCACTTAAGGCACCGACAGCGGTAACTCTCCCCCACTGAGTCTTTAAAGCCCGCTCGTTCCGGCCGCTCTTAGACCCAGGAAAAAGATCACGCCGCAGCTGACGGCCATGATCCCCATCTCGCGGCGGACGATCGCCAGAGCTAGGGACTCCTGCTCATCGGTGGTCAGGAACTCGGGATCGAGGTCACCGACCTCGCGCTGGGCGGCGTCGAGGCGGGCCCCCTCGGCGATGAAGGAGACGAAGAGGGGAAGGATCCCGTAGAGGTAGTGGAGGCCTTCCTCGGGCTCGTGGTTGGTGACGACGAGGAGGCCGCCGAGCAGGGCCTGGAGGAAGACGGAGACCTGGGCCGCCCGCAGCAGGTACCAGAAGGGGATCGAGGCGCGGTCGCGGTACCAGGCGATGCCACCGACGAGGCCGGCGGCGGCGTTCAGGGTGATCAGCAGGATGCCGACGGCGATGTGCAGGCCGACCACGGGCTATATCCGCCTAAAGGGGTCGGGATTCGGCTTGCTGATGCGGAAAAGCACTATGTAGCAAGATGTCACAAAGTCGGTATATAACAGGGGCTGCAGGCGTCAAACTCGGGTATCAGCACCGAGGCGCCACCGGCAACAGAGAAACCCCACCTCCCCGTGCTCAAGACCTACCTCCCGATCCTCGTCTTCGCCTTCCTCGGTCTCACGGTCGGCGGCGTGTTCGCGATGCTGAACCACCTGCTCGGGCCGAAGAAGCCGGCGCGCGCGACCGCCGCCAGTCGCCGCCAGGGCGAGCCGTACGAGTCGGGAATCCCGGTCGAGCCGACCAAGGGGCTGCGCTTCGGCGTCACCTTCTACCTCGTCGCGATGCTCTTCATCCTCTTCGACATCGAGGTCGTCTTCCTCTATCCGATCGGGGCGATCTTCAAGGGCGCCGACAGCTTCTTCGTCCTCGGCGAGCTGGTCACCTTCGTCGCCCTGCTGCTCGTCGCCTTCGTCTACGTCTGGCGCAAGGGGGCCCTGGATTGGAGGTAGAGCGCCGCAGCCTTCGCGAGAAGCAGGTCGATGCCCGGGCGATGCTCCGCGGCGATCTCGAGGGCGAGGACCTCGAGCGCTACGTCGAAGAACGGGTCGTCACCACGACCTTCGAGAAGGTCCAGAACTGGGCCCGGGCGAACTCGATCTTCCCGCTCACCTTCGGCCTCGCCTGCTGCGCGATCGAGGCGCCGATCTCGATCGTCACCGCCCGCTACGACCTCGCCCGCTTCGGCGCCGAGGCGCTGCGCGCCTCCCCGCGCCAGGCGGACCTGATCATCCTCTCGGGCCGGGTCTCGATCAAAATGGCACCGGTCGTCCGCCGCCTCTACGACCAGATGCTGGAGCCGAAGTGGGTGATGGCGATGGGCGCCTGCTCCTCCTCGGCGGGGATGTTCGCCAACTACGCCGTCGTCCAGGGCGCCGACAAGTTCATGCCGGTCGACATGTACGTGCCCGGCTGCCCGCCGCGGCCGGAGGCCGTCCTCTACGGCTTCACCAAGCTGCAGCGGAAGATCCAGGGCAGCCCGGACCAGGGCTGGCGACAGCGCTACGACGCCTACGGGACCGAGGAGTGGGCGCGCGGCGGCCCGCGCAGCGAACCGACCCCGGAGGCCGCCGAGGCCTACCGGGAAACGCGGGAGCTGACCCTTGCCTGACGCCCCCGGACTGGAGCTGATCCGGGGGGAAATCGAGCGCGACTGCCCGGATGCCGTGCTCGCGACCTCCTTCGACCGCCAGCAGGCGGCGCTGATCGTCGATCCCGAGAAGGTGCTCGACGTGCTGCGCTGGCTGAAGGACCAGCCCGGCCAGCGCTACGACTTCCTCAGCTCTCTCCACGCAGCGGACTACCTGCCGGCTCAACCACGCTTCGCAGTCCACTACGAGTTGATCAACCGTGATCGCGTTGAGCGCATCCGCGTAAAAGCGATGTTGGAAGACACTCCTCCCGCGGGTGGCGACGATCGGGAGGACTCCCCCGGCAGGGGGAGCCCCCGATCGGAGACAGGACCCGCGGGCCAAGCCCTCCCGTCGATCGACTCTTGCGTGGAGCTGTTTCCGACTGCCGAGGCTCAGGAGCGGGAAGTGTTCGATTTCTTTGGGATCGTCTTTCGGGGGCACCCGAATCTCACCCGGATCCTGCTGCCCGACGATTACGTGGGTTGGCCGCAGCGGCGTGACTTCCCCATCGGCGGCGAGCCAGTGACCTTCACCTACTCGGAGCAGCGGTATGACTGAGCAAGTTGTGACCCCCGAGATGGTCGAGCGCGACCGCGAGATCATGACGATCAACATTGGGCCGCACCACCCGGCGACCCACGGCGTCCTCCGCCTCGTCGTCGACCTCGAAGGCGAGATGGTGCGTGAGGTGCGGCCGGTGATCGGCTACGTCCACACCGGGATCGAAAAGTCCTGCGAGGACAAGAGCTACTGGAAGGTCATCCCCTTCGTCGAGCGGATGGACTACGTCTC
>DATFQO010000034.1:0-17654 GCA_035264245.1 Solirubrobacterales bacterium | reverse complement strand
ATTTGGCCCGGGGGGCGAGCTCACCCATTGAGGAACTTGTCGGCGGCCTTCTTGCGGACCGACTCGGGGACTTCGATCGAGCTTTCGGGGCCTTCACCGCATTCCCCCTTGCTGCAAAGGACTTCCGCCGGGGCGCTGCCGCCGATCCCGGCGGCGAGGATCAGCTGCGGCATCGTGAAGAAGCCCATGTCGCTGACGAAGGCCTTCGGTGCGTCCCAGCCGATCATCGGGCCGTGGATGAAGTTGTAGGGAAGGCGGAGCGGGTCGGTGAGGCGGTCCTTGATTCCGTTGATCACTTCCTGCTGGGCGTGCTCGCGGTCGAGGTCGTCGTAGCCGCCGAGCGAGTAGACGCTCTTGCCGGGTCCCGGGCATTCGCTGACGTGGCGGATCCGCGAGTAGGCGAGGGCCTTTTCGCCGTCGAGGGTGTTCTCGCCCTTGTGCAGGCGCAGGCTGACCCCGCCCTGGCCGCCGCCGGCGCCGCCGGAGATGTCGGCGCAGAGCTTGACCGGGACGTCGATCTTGACCCCGCCGACGGCGTCGATCAGGTCTTCGAAGCCGGTGAAGTCGACGATCGCGACGTGGTCGATCTGGATGTCGAGGAACTGTTCGATCGTCTTGATCTGCAGGGCGGCGCCGCCGTAGGCGAAGGCGGCGTTGATCTTCGTCGGCGCGTTGCCGGGGATCTCGGCGAAGGAGTCGCGGGGGATCGAGAGTTTGCGGAAGGCGCCGCCGCCGGCGCGGATCAGCATCAGCGTGTCGGCGCGGAATTCGCCTTCGTAACAGGGCTTGTGCGGCTTCTCGCCCTTCGACTGCTGTTCGAAGCACTCCTCGGAGGTGTTGCCGTCGCTGCTGCCGGGCGGCCGCGCGTCGGTGCCGAGGACGAGGATCGTCTGCGGCTCGAACAGCAGGAACGGGTTCCCGTGCAGGGTCTTGGCGGCTTCGCCGGAGAGCTTGAAGGACTGCAGCTGGGCCGAGATCCCGAAGGCGAGGAGGCTGATCAGGATCCAGGCAAGGGCGGCGAGCCCGACCCATTTGAGGACGCGGCGGACGTTGAACGGCGCCCGCGGGGCGCCCGGTCGCCGCGGCTCGCGATCCTTTCGCGGCTTGCGTGAAGGCAACCTTGCACGGTCGCGCAGAGACGATAGATCTGCGCCTTTCAGGCGGGAAAACAGGCCCTTGCGGGAGCGGTAGATCTTGTACTCGGGCTCGTATTCGGGCAGCTCGGGGGGCCGCTGGTCGCCGTCGGGGGTCATGAAAGGCTAGAAATCATGGCGATGTACTCGGTCATCCGCCTCCCACCCTCCCGCCGCTCGTGAGCGGTGGCGAGACGATCGGGGTCGATCTCGGTGGCACGAAGATGCTCATCGGGGTTCTTTCCGAGGCCGGTACGGATCCCCTCTACGAGCAGCGCGAGGCATCGACCGGCCAGACCGAGGACGAGCTGGTCGAGCTGCTGGTCCGCGAGGTGACGGAGGCGCGCGACGCGTGCCCCGACGTCGTCGCGGTCGGGCTTGGCGTGCCGGCGACGATCGACCACGACAAGGGCGTCGCCGTCGCCGCGGTCAACCTGCCGCTCTCCGACGTGCCGTTGCGGGAGATCGTCTCCGAGCGGGTCGGCCTGCCGGTCTTCGTCGACAACGACGCCAACGTCGCCGCCTACGCGGAGTACCTCTTCGGCGCCGCCAAGGGGATGCCGCACATGGTGATGCTGACCGTCGGCACTGGAATCGGCGGCGGTCTGATCCTCGGCGGCGAGGTCTACCGGGGCTCGACCGGCGCCGGGGCCGAGCTTGGCCACATCGTGATCCAGGCCGACGGGCCGCCCTGCCAGGGCAACTGCCCCAACCACGGCTGCGTCGAGTCGCTCGCCTCCGGCACCGCGCTGGGGCGGGAGGGGCGCGCCGTCGCCGAAAGCTCTCCCGACTCGGCCGTGGGGAAGATGCTCGCCGAGGGGCGGGAGATCGACGGCCACGCCGTCACCGAGGCCGCCCTCGCCGGCGACGAAGCCGCGATCGGGGTCTTCGACCTGATCGGCGGCCGCCTTGGAGTCGCCTGCGCCAGCCTCGCCAACATCTTCCAGCCCGACGCGATCGTGGTCGGCGGCGGGGTGATCGCCGCTGGCGACCTGCTGCTGGAGCCGGCCCGACGCGAGCTGCGCCAGCGGGCGCTGAACCCGATGAACAGGACGCCGATCCTCGAGGCGACGCTCGGCAACGACGCCGGGATGATCGGCGCCGCCGCGATGGCCCGCAACGAGCTCGCCGCGGTGAGCGCCTGATGCCCGGCGGCCTCTACGTCTGCCCAACGCCGATCGGCAACCTCGAAGACGTCACCCCGCGGGTGCGCGAGGCGCTGGTCAGCGCCGACTTCATCGCCTGCGAGGACACCCGCCGCACCGGCTCGCTGCTGGAGAAGCTGCGGATCCGGCCGGCGCCGCGGCTGATCTCCTTCCACGAGGGCAACGAAAGCGCCCGCGCGGTCGAGCTCTCGCAGCGGATCGAACGCGGCGACATCGTCGCCCTCGTCTCCGACGCGGGGATGCCGGCGATCTCAGACCCCGGCTTCAAGCTGATCCGCCGCTGCATCGACCGCGCCCTCGAGGTGACGGTGCTGCCCGGGCCCTCGGTGATCCCCGTGGCCCTCGTCGCCTCCGGCCTGCCGACCGACCGCTGGCGCTTCGAGGGCTTCCTGCCGCGCCGGGCAGGGGAGATGGAGCGGGTCCTGCGCTCAGCCGAGACCGTCGTCGCCTTCGAGTCGCCCCGCCGCGTCGGCGAGTCCCTCGCCGCCCTGGCCTCGCTCGCCCCCGACCGCGCCGCGGCCGTCTGCCGCGAGCTGACCAAGATGCACGAGGAGGTAGCCCGCGGCACCCTCGCAGAACTCGCCCGCCGCTTCCGCAGCGACACCAAAGGCGAGATCGTCCTCGTCATCGGCCCCGCGGCCTCTTCCGAGCACGACAAAGACGTCGGCTTCGCCGTCGATGCCCTGCGGCACCTGGTCCAGTCCGGCGCGCGGCCGCGCGCGGCCGCGAGCGTCGTCGCAGCCCTTACCGGAACGCGCGCGAACGACCTTTACAAAGCACTGACGGGGCGCGAGGCGCGGCGGTAGGCACTGTAGTAATAGGCTGGCCTCCCTATCGGCGATAATCCTGCTGCAGGGTAGAGCGGTTGGATTCTGATACCGGCGCAGTATGGGGAGACGCTGTGGCAAACGAGGACGCCCCTGAGAAGAAGGGGCCCCGGCAATTCGCAAACGACGTTCTCTACAACTCGATCGTGAGCATCACTTCGAAGGCGCTGCTGGGCGCAGCGTTCTCGTTGATCATTGCCACGGTCGCGCTGACCGCGAGCGGCCTTCGTCAACTGACTCCGGCGGCTCTGCGCCAGGATCAGGCTCGCAATAGTCCGCCGGCGTCGGGGAGCGGTTGCGGCGTTGAGGCGTATGCTCCGATCATGCAGGTGATCGATGTCCAAACCGTCGTGTTTCACGAGGGCGAGCATTTCGTCGCCCAGTGCTTGGACGTCGATGTCTCCAGCTTCGGCTCGAGTGAGGACGAGGCGCTGGCCAACCTCCGCGAGGCACTCGAACTTTATTTCGAGGACGCCCCCGACGACGTCGTCGCCAAGGTGGAAGGACCGGCAGTCCGCAGGCTGACGCTCCAGCGTGCCTAAGCTCTACTCCTCGCGCCAGGTCATCGCAGGGCTCGAACGCGAAGGATTCGCATTCGTCGCCCAACGGGGCAGCCACGCCAAGTATCGGAAGGCAGGATCACCGGTTAGAACCGTAATCGTGCCTGCCGGTCGTAAGCAGATTCCCAGAGGAACCTTCCGCTCGATCCTTCGGCAATCGGGTCTCGACGAGAACGCGTTCGAGTAAGCGAATCGATTGCGATGATGCTCGGGGCGACGTTCGACACGGGATCGGGTTACGCCACTCACTCCTGCGTCCCGTACACGAGCGCCGGGACGCCGGACGCTCGCGCAGCCGGATTTAGGCCCGCGAGTCCGGTGATAAGGAGCTCTTGCGAGACGATGACCTGCCGCCGAAGTCGCAGAAACCGGTGCCGCTCCTCGGTAAGCAACTCGTCGTAGCCGCGGATCGCCGACTCGCCCCCGATCCGGCGGATCGTCTCGTGCAGCGCGGTTTCCAGTTCCCAGCGGCCGTCGGGCGGTGCCGTCTTTCCGTCGTCGAGTAGTGAAACCGCTTCAATGAGCCGCGGGATAAAACGAGGGTCATCGGCTCCGCCGAGCCACTGGAAACCCCGATCGATATGGGCTCCGCCTCGCAGGTCGGCGACCAACTCATCGAGCAGGCTCTCGATCGCCGAAGCGTCCCCCGCAAGGGCTAGATGCGGTCGGAGCGCGGCGCCGAGGGTTGCGTGCCGTGCCGCCAGCTCTCGCAGCTCCTCCAGTCTTTGAAGGCCGGCGAGTGCCTTCGCGATCTCGGCGACGGCACCCTCTTCCCCGGGCTCGGGGTGGAGCCCTGCCACCAGCGCCTCGACCAGTTTTTCTTCGTGATGGCCGTCCGCTGCCTCGAGTAACTGCCTCCAGACTTCCGCCCGCCCATCGATCGAACGCCCCAGGGCCTGATCCACCGCCGCATCGCTCGCCTGTGACTTCAGCCACCCGATCTGGTCCCGGTAGAGGGGTTCAGCCAGGGCAAGTTCGCTCCACCGCTCCGCGTCGACTGGCGCCGCAACCGCCGGGGCTAGCCAGAGCCATGCCGAGGCCCAATGCTGGATGCTCCAACTTCCTTCGCCTTTCCTCGTTACCGCTGCCAGTATCGGCCCTTCCCACCAGTCCTCGAGTCGCCGAATTAGCTCCTCCTTCAGCGATGGGTCGAGGTCCCCCACCTGGCCCGAGAAGTAATGGGCATTGGCCATGATGTTGAAGTCGGTGTCCTGACCACGATCGGCGAGAAGGTCCGCCAAGCCGGGTGCGGCCTCGGGCTGCGGGCGAGGCCGTCGGCGCAACCGGGGCGGCGGAGCACCCGCATGCTCCATCTGTTGCCGTCGTCGCTCGACGATCTCAATAGGTGCATCGCCGGCCTCGAGCTCCTCCGGGCTAAAGAGGTGAAGGACACCCGCCACCCGCCACCACTCGCCGTCCATCTTCTCTATCCCTCTCCTCAGGCCGCGGAGCGCGGCGGCCTTGTCGGTCTCGAAGATGTCTTCGAGCTCCTCGTCGGTGAGTTCCCAGACCGCGGCCACCTCTGCGATCTCCTCGATCTGCGGGGAGTCTGGTCGACCCAGATCCTCGACGATGTCGAGCAGGCGCTCCTTCTCGGTCCCATAAGCTTCTTCTTCGGCGAGCGCGTAGTCACGGAGGAACCGGAGCCGTTTCTCCGGCGTGGCCCGTTCTTCGATACGCAGGAGGAGTACGAACCGCGCCTCCTCCACCCCGAGCAGCTCCCTCGCCGCCGCTATCAGCTCGTCTTCGTCACGAGCGAGGTCGGTGATCGCATAGGCGCAGGTCTGGGCCTCCACGTCTTCGCGTCGCGGGGCGCTGCGGCCGGCCCTGGAGACGATGTCGGGTAAGAGGTCATGAAGGGCCATGGCGGCAGCGGCCATTGCCGCCTGACGACGGACAACCGGCTCTCTGTCGTCGTTGGCGAGAATCCGCCGAAGCTCTTCCCCTAATCCCTCGACTCGAAGCCCGGGCTGCGAGAGCACCCTGACGGCGTTGCCCTGAACTTGATGGCTGGGATCATCGAGTCCCTGTCGGATCTCCTCGACCACCTCATCGAGGTCACCGGCGACCAGATGGCGCCGAAGGGAGGCGACTCCTTGCAGGATGTCGGCTTCCTCTCGTTCCCACAGCCAGATCTTCCAGTCGCGGTAGGTCCGCCAGAGGAGGAGCGCCGCTTCGCGGCGCTCCGAGCGCTCCGCGCCGGGCGGGACCGCCCGCGACCATCCGAGTGGGTCGCGCGGCTTGATCGCCACGCGCCACTCCGGCGAGGCCAACATCGCGAAGGTGACCGGGACACGCCAGTCGCCCCTGATCCCCTGTACGAGATCGTTGCGGACCGGTGCGATCGCCTCCAGCAGCTCATCGCCCGGCCCACGGTCTTGAAGAGCCTCTGCCGCGAGTACCTCGCCAATAATCCGATGGGTGAAGGAGTAGCGATCGCCGGAGCGCCGGAGCATCGAGCGCTGGACGAGCGCCTCGGCGATTTCGATCGGCTGGGCGACGACACCCTGAGGTAGCGGGATCTCCGCCAGCTCGTCGACCGAGGCGCTCGGTCGCCCGGCCAGCCCCATCGCCAGCGCGGCGTCCCGCAGCCATCTCCGCGCATGGTCGGCGGTCAGCGGTAGGCGCTCGTCTTTCTCCTCGCGTGCGAGGGCCTGGCTCACCAGCTCCCCCAGGCACCCCCAAAGATCGAGCTGGCCCAGGCGCTCACGCTTATGCATCTCGACCACCCGGACCAGGAAGAAGGGAAGCTCCAGGAGCTCACCGAGGTCGCCACCGTCCGCGACTTCCGCGAGAAGATCCTCGAAGCTTGGACCCCCACGGCCTTCCAGATACCTCTGCCGCCAGACCGCGCCCGGATTCAATTCGAGGCGGCTCCATCTGGTTCCCTCAAAGACACCTAGCGCCGGGACCGGACGGGCCGTAACAGTGAACGAGTGACGTGGGAAGACTCTCGCCAGCTCCTCGATCATCTCGGCGATCCGCTCCTGGTTGGGGATCGCCACCTCGTCCAACCCGTCGAGCAGGAAATGAAGGCTCCCTGCCTCGATCTCGTCGCGGCTCGGCATCTCCGCCTCGTCGACTCCCGTCGAGACCCAGCGGCGCAGACGGGTGAGTGAGTCGGCGGGGCCGGGGGAGACCTCGCGCAACGGGATCACCAGCGATCTCTCGTGGGGGCCAGGGAGGCTTGCAAGATGCTCGATTAGCTCCGTCTTCCCCGAGCCCGGCGCGCCAATGATCACGTTGCGCGGGCTCTCGGCCACCTGCTGCTCCGTCCAGATTCGCCCGTCTGCATCGGGGTAGCGCGAACGCCGACGACCGGCATTGACGATCGCCATCGAGAGCCGCCGGGAGCGCTCCTCCTCGCTGCCGTCGTCCTCCTCGATGATCACGTTCGGCACGTAGCCATCGAGACCGGCGCCCACCGGCGGCGTCCGATCCTCGGTGCTCCCCCGATCTCGAACCGCGCCCGCGGATCCCGAAGTCGCGGCGGGCAGATCCGCCGAGAGTAGTCGCGCCGGCAGCTTTGCCTCCGGGCTGAGGAAGGCCGCGAGGCCATGGATGTGATCTCGGCTCGGCAGCTCGACCCGGACCAAACCGAGGCCGGTCCGCAGCCTCGGAAAATCGGCCATCAGTGGGTCGTCGTACCCAAAGTAAGGATGTTGCCGCTTACCCGCCTGTTGGTCGTGGGTGCGTTCCAGTGCGTGCAGTATGTGGGGCTCCCGCAGGCGGCTTCCGAGAATGCACATCCTGCGGCGTCTTGCCAGCGTCGCAAAGAGCTGCTCGAGGTTCTCCTCGGAGAGGTCCTGATAGGAGCCGCGGGCGAGAACCAGGTGCCGGGGGTCCTCCACCGAGCCGTGAAGATGGAGGATCGTTGGCAGCTCGGGTGCCTGCGTTGCGCCGGCGAGCGCGATGAACCGGCGGATGCCTTGGCCGCCATAGAGCGACACACAGTCCTGCCCGACCTCCTCCGCCGCCGCCTCCAAGGATCGGTCGTAGTTCAGCGTGACGACGAGCCGCGACGGGAGCTGGACCAGGTCGAAGGCGATCCGCCCGAGGTCGGCTTCGGCCACGGCCTCTTCATAGAAGGACGCGATGAAGTCCTGTGCCTTCCTTTCCCGTTCGAAATCCTCGCCGATCAGCATGTCGACGGCGGTGAAGAACTCCTCGTCCTCCCCGGGTGTGGGTCCGTCCGGCGGATCGCCGAGCTCAGTCCTTAGAGCCGAGAGCAAGCCTGCGCCTTCGGCGAGACCCGCGGCAGCGCTGACGCCTGCGCCGATGATCGGGACGACCTTGCTTACATCAGCGAGAAGGTCCCGGGCTTCTCCGTCCGGACGCCACTGATGAGGACCGGCGGCCTCCGTTCGTCGACTGCTCGGCCGCCCATCCATCGTGACAGCGACCGTAACAGTGACCGTCGGGCAAGCTCGCGCTCCTCCCCGACCTGCTGGTCTCGTTGCTGATCATCCCGTCTCAGGGTCGCTCGTCATGGTGGAGCGCGAGAAGGAGCTGCCAGTCTTCGAGCCGACCGTCGCGGATCGACCGCCGCGTTGCTTGCGTGGCCGCACTCCGAGGTTACGCCTCGACTCCGCCGAACTCGAGCAAACCCGAGCTCGGCGGAGTGAGGGGAGCGAGTCCACGCCCGGGTCTAGCCGGCGAGGCGGGCCTCGAGCTTGCCGTTCTCGTCGATAGTCAGCTCAATCAGCAATTTGCTGCCGGCCGTGAAAGCGGCGGCGGGCTCTCTACCGCTAGGCGCCGAGATATCCGGGTGGTAGCCATTGTTGAGCAGCCGCGATTCGGCGGTCTTGATGATCCCTGGCGGGAAGAGATCGGAGAACCGCTCGACGATCACGGCCTCGACGGTCAGGTCGAGCCGCCCGGCATCAGCCAGATAGCCGAAGCCGCGCGAGGCATCGCGAGTGACCAGTCCTTCGACGAACCCGATCACGTTGTCTTCGTCGACAGCGCGACGCAGCGCCTGCAGATATCGCTTGGGCCAGTACGCCAGGGTCCGTCCATCATCAGTTACGTAGGTGACTTCGGTCCCTGCGTCCGAATACAGCTTGAACAGCGCCTCAATGAGGGTGTCCTTCTCACTCATTTTTCACCTCTATATCGATTAGTTGAGCCGAACACTCGTGTTCGGCTTCGCTTTGGGAGCGTCGGGACCGGACATTGATCCGGGGACGCAGCCAGGGAGTCTACCAAGACAGATATGAGGAGCCGCTGTCAGATAGGACGTGGTTGATGGCCGCGTGCGCCGGTAATGTCGGCGGGTGAATAGCGAGCCCATGCGGCCGGATCGTGACGCAAACGTCGGCTTCGTCAACGATCTGATGGCGACCGAGATCAGTCAGCGCAATGCTCGAAAGGAGGCTCAGGAGAGCACCGGGCGTTGGATCGTACTCACCGTCGTCGCTCTCATGACCCTCCTGCTGACGCTCTCCAAGGAAGCCGGCATCCTGAATGCCGATACCGGTTGGACCCTTCGCATCACTTTCATCGGCACGCTGGTAGCCGCCGCCGTGACGGTCGCCTGTGCAGGAGGCGTCCTGTGGCCGCGCATGTACGAAAAGCTCGGAGGCTCGGGCCTCGACCACCTCAATAAGGCCGATTTCTTGGATCGGCCGACCCATGAGGTCAGGGGACAGGTAGTAGCCACCCAGATCCGCATCGCGAAGAAGATGGACGACCTGCACGAGGAGAAGGCAAAGTGGCTGAAGCGGTCCTTGCGGGCGCTGGCAGTCACTCTGACCTTCGTGGTCGCCCAAGGGGTCATTCTCGGCGTCAACCCGCCAGCCTCAAGCCATCCGGAGGGGGAAGCTAAAATGGGCCAATCGATATGGCTGAAGCGATTCGAACCAGCGCCTTGACGAACAGCGGGCAGAAGATCGGCGGGGCCACCGCCTACCAGCCCTTGCCCACCGATTCGATGACGGCGATGAGTGCCTTGGCGGCTGGCGGGCCACAGCCGGTTCCGCCCCGCCCCGCCTACCCGCCGCTGCCGCTCGTTCCCGACACGCGGAGCCCCAAATGACCGCCTTTGACTGGTATCTCGGGCCGGAAGATGAGCCCGAGGACTCCGAAGATGCCTACGAACCGCTCGACACGATCGATCTGACCGAGGCCGATCTCGGCCCTGAAGTCGAAGCCGACGAGTAGCTGATCCCTCGATCGCCCGGCGGCGCATGGCTGTGCGCCTTGGCCTGAAGCAAGTCATCCACCCGCCACCAGATCCCCGCAGGTGAGTGCCTGACCCCGGTGCGGTGCAGGTCGGCGCGAATCCCCAGTTCTTCCGGTGAGCTAGCCACTGCTCGGTTGCGGCAGTAGGAGGAGTTGGCGCCGAAGCGACCGCGAAGGCGGTGCCGTCGACAGATTAGGCGCAGCGCCACCTCAAGTCTCCGCGGCGGCTTCGGCTAGCGTGCGTTCAGCGCAATGGGCCCGAATAGATACTTCGTCACCACCCCGATCTACTACGTCAACGCGGAGCCCCACCTGGGGCACGCCTACTCAACGATGGCCGCCGACGTGCTGGCGCGGCACCATCGGCAGCGGGGGGACGACGTCTTCTTTCTCACCGGCACCGACGAGCATGGGGAGCCGGTCGAGAACGCTGCCAAGAAGGCGGGGGTGACGCCGCAGGAGCTGGCCGACACCAACTCCGCCAAGTTCGAAGGGCTGATGCCGACGATCGGGGCGACCAACGACTTCTTCATCCGCACCAGCGATCCGCGGCACACCGAGCGGGTCGCGGAGATCATGCAGCGGGTCTACGACAACGGCTGGGTGACCAAGGGGGTCTACGAAGGCTGGTACTGCCCCCGCTGCGCCGACTTCAAAACCGAGCGGGAGTTGGGACCGGGCAACACCTGCCCGATCCACGAGATCCCGCTGCAGAAGGAACGCGAGGAGAACTACTTCTTCGAGCTCTCCGCCTTCCAGGCGCAGCTCGAAGGCCTATATGAGGAGCGGCCGGACTTCGTGGTGCCGGACTTCCGGCGCAACGAGGCGCTCTCCTTCATCAAAGGCGGGCTGGAAGACGTCTCGCTCTCGCGTCCCAGCCTGAAATGGGGGCTGCCGCTGCCCTGGGACCCCGAGCAGCGGATGTACGTCTGGTTCGACGCCCTCCTCAACTACGTCACCGCGCTGAGGTTTGCCCGCAAGGACACGGACCTGACCGACCGCTACTGGCCCGCCGACCTGCACGTGATGGCGAAGGACATCCTCAAGTTCCACGCGGTGATCTGGCCCGCCCTCTGCCTCGCCGCCGAGATCGAGCCGCCGCGGCGGATGGTGATCCACGGGTATCTCTTGATGGGCGAGAAAAAGATGTCGAAGAGCCTCGGCAACGTGCTCGACCCCTTCGCGGTGATCGATCGCTTCGGCGCCGACGCGCTGCGCTTCTACCTCTTCCGCGAGGTCAGCTTCGGCCAGGACGGCGCGATCTCCACCGCCGGCTTCGAGCAGCGCTACGAGACCGAGCTCGCCAACGACTACGGCAACCTCGCCAGCCGGGTGCTGGCGATGGTCGACCGCTACCGCGACGGCACCGTTCCGCTCGGGCAGGTCGACGCCACCCTGGCTGAGGACTTCGAAGGCGTCGTCGACCGCTTCAGCGAACTGCTCGACCGGGCCGAGCTGAGCCAGGCGCTGGACGTCGTCTGGGTCCTGGTCCGGCGCCTCAACCGCTACGTCGAGGAGACCCAACCGTGGGTCCTGGCCAAGGACGAGGCCGACCCCGAGCGCCTCGACGAAGTCCTCTACAACCTGGTCGAGGGGCTGCGGGTGGTGACGCTGCTGCTCGTCCCCTACCTGCCGCAGGCGAGCGAGATCCTGCTCGCCGCGCTGGCCGAAGAGGGGCGCGAGCTGGCCGGGCTCGGCTCCCGCGAGGGCGGCCAGAAGGTCGAGCGGGTGCCGCCGCTCTTCCCGAAGATCGACGCCCCGGCCTGATGGCCGCGCCGGTCCTCGCCGTCCACGAACTGAGCAAGCGCTACGGAAGCCAGCAGGCGCTTGCCGGTGTCGACCTGGAGGTTGGGCCGGGACAGCTGGTCGGCCTGCTCGGGCCCAACGGCGCCGGCAAGTCGACCCTGACCAAGATCGCCTGCGGCCTGGTCCGTCCCAGCGGCGGTCGGGCGGAGGTGCTGGGGCGTCCGGCCGGCTCGCCCGAGGCGCGCGCCGCCCTCGGCTACCTGGCCGAGCTCTTCCGCTTCCCGGCCTGGTGCACGGCCGAGGAGCTGCTGCGCTTCCACCAGCGCCTCGCCGGCTCCGCCGGCGGCGAGGCCGAGCGGCGCGAGCTGTTGGAGCTGGTCGAGCTCGGCGACGCGGCAGGCAAGCGAGTCGAGGCGATGTCGAAGGGGATGCAGCAGCGGCTGGGGGTGGCGCAGGCGCTGGTCGGCTCCCCACGCCTGCTGCTGCTCGACGAGCCGACCAGCGCCCTCGACCCGGTCGGGCGGCGGATCGTCCGCGAGCTGCTGGAGGAGCTGCGCCGCCGCGAGGTCGCCGTCCTGCTCAACTCGCACCTGCTGAGCGAGGTCGAGCTGATCTGCGACCACGTCGCGATCATCGCCGGCGGTCGCTTGGTCAAGGCCGGGACGCCGGAAGAGCTGGCGGGGCCGGCGGCGGTCGAGGTCGAGACCGGCTCGGGCGTCAAGACCTTCCCCGGCGCGGTCCGCGAGGACGCGCCGCGGATCGTCGCCGAGCTGGTCGCCGCCGGCGAGCGCGTCTACCGGGTCGAGGTCCGCCACAGCTCGCTCGAAGACGTCTACCTCGACGCGGTCGGCGGGCAGACGGGATGAACGGCGCGCAGCTCCGCTCGGCCGCGGCGGTGGTCGGCCTCTCGATCCAGGAGGGCCTGCGCCGGCGCGTCTTCCTCGCGGTGCTGGTGCTGACCGCCGGCTTCCTCGCGCTCTTCGGCCTCGGCGCCCACTTTGCCTTTCGGGACGTCGACGAATTCGCCAACGGGGTGCCGGGCGTCCTCGACGCCCACGCCTTCACCGGCGCGACGATCTTCGGCCTGGCGATGTTCGCGACGCTCTTCCTCGGCGCGGTGCTGGCGGTCTTCCTCACCCTCGGCGTGGTCCGCGGCGACGCCGAGTCCGGCCTGCTGCAGCCGATCGTCGTCCGCCCGATCGGCCGGACGACGATGCTGCTCGCCCGCTTCGCCGGCGCCGCCTCGCTCTCGGCCGCCTACGTGGTGGTCGTCTACCTGGCCGCCTGCGTAATCACCGAGGCGACCGGCAACTGGTCACCGGACCACCTGCTCGGCCCCGCGCTAGGCCTGGCCCTGGCCGTGGCGATCATCGCCGCGCTCTCGCTGCTCGCCTCGGCGGTCCTCTCGGTGACCGCGCAGGGGATCGTCGTCTTCATGGTCTTCGGCGCCGGGCTGACGGCCGGGCTGATGGCCCAGATCGGCAACGCGATCAACTCGGACTCACTGCACTCGATCGGCCGGGTCGCGAGCTGGGCGCTCCCCTTCGAGGGCCTCTACGCCGCGAGCCTGCACGCGCTGATCTCCGGGACCTCGGGGCTGACCGGCGTGGTCCTGCAACTGGGCCCGTTCGGCGGCTCCGAAGCCGCCGGCCCCGGGCTGGTCGCCTGGGCCTTCGCCTACCTGCTCGGCGTCCTCGCCCTCGCCGCCTTCGTCTTCTCGCGCCGCGATCTCTGAGCGCTACACCGATCGCTGCATACCGAATATCAGCAGTTTATTCGCTCGAAACGTCCAGATGAGGTGCGCGAAGTTTTGATCGGGGTAGCTTCGCGCCATGACGATAAGCGCGCGGATCTCGATGCCTCTGACCCTGCTGCTGCTGTTCGGCCTGATGGTCTTCAGCAGCGGCGCCTCGGCGGCGTCGCCGATCGCCAAGGACGGCAAGATCCACGCCTGTTACAAAGCGAAGGGCAAGGGCAAGGGAACCCTGCGACTGGTCCGCAACGGCAAGGTGCGGTGCCCGAAGAAGTGGAAGAAGGTCGCCTGGTACGCGAACGGCGCCGGCATGGGCACCCCGATTGGCGCGCCGGGGCCGACCGGGCCGATTGGTCCGCAGGGAGCCCAGGGTGAGAAGGGTTCCCCCGGCACCGCCGGGAACGTCGTCGTCGAAGGGCTGGAAGAGAAAGTCAAAGAACTGCTGACGCGGATCGAAGGCCTGGAAGACCTGATCCCGGCCGTGCAGTCCCTCTGCACCCAGGCTGAAACGCTGACCGACCAGGTCAACGCGGTGGAAACCGCGGTCAGCGGTCTCGGCCTGAACGCCGTGCTGACGACGCTCGGCGGGATCCTCGAAATCCCGACCCTGCCTGGCTCGCTGCCCTCGTTCAGCTGCCCGAACTAATCCTCGGCCAGCAGTCCCGGCCCGATCTCCTCGGGCCGGGTGAGGCCGCAGAGGGCCATCGTCAGGTCGAGCTCGGCGAGAACCATCTTCAGCACCGTCTCGACGCCGGCTTGGCCGTCCAGCGCCAGGCCCCATATATAGGGGCGGCCGAGGCAGACGGCGTCGGCGCCGAGGGCGAGCGCCTTGAGGAGGTCGGCGCCGCCACGGACGCCGCTGTCGAAGAGGACGGTGAGGTCGTCGCCGGCCGCCGCGGCGATCGCCGGCAGGGCGTCGAGCGAGGCGATCGCGCCGTCGACCTGGCGGCCCCCGTGGTTGGAGACGACGATGCCGTCGATCCCGCGCCGGGCCGCCTCGCGCGCGTCCTCGGGGTGCTGGATCCCCTTGATCACGATCGGCAGCGAGGTCATCTCGCGCAGCTGCGACAGGTCGTCCCAGTTGAGCGAAGGGTTCGCCTGGATGCCGAGGAAGTGGCCGGTGGCGGCGCCGACGTCCTCCTCCGGCGGCTTCTCGAGCGCGGCGCGGAAGACCGGGTCCTGGAAGTAGTTGGTGACGCCCATCCCGTTGAGGAACGGCAGCCATGCCTGCTGCAGGTCGCGCGGCTTCCAGCCGGGGATGAAGGTGTCGACGGTGAGGACGATCGCGCCATAGCCGGCCCGCTCGGCGCGCTCGACCATGCTGCGCGCCAGCGCCGGGTCGTTGGGCCAGTAGAGCTGGAACCAGCGCGGGCCGTCGCCGGCCGCCGCGGCGATCTCCTCCAGCGAAAAGTGGGCGGCGGTCGAGGCGATCATCGGCACCCCGAGTGCGGCGGCGGCGCGGGCGGTCGCCAGCTCCCCCTCCTCGTGGACCACCTTCTGAACCCCGATCGGGGCGAGCAGCAGCGGCGCCGGCATCGCCGTCCCGAGAACCGTGGTGGAGAGGTCGCGCGCGGCGACGTCGCGCAGCATCCGCGGCACGATCCGGCGGCGGCGGAAGGCCTTGAGGTTGGCGTCGATCGTGTCCTCGGTCCCGGCGCCGGCCCAGACGTAGTTGGCGGCTTTCGGGTCCATCGCCTCCTTCGCCCGCTGCTCCAGCTCGGCGACCGCGACCGGGATCGCCGGCGTCTCGCCCCCGAGCCCGCGGGCGTAGATCTCGCGGTAGTAGTCGGCGGGGTCCGGCATCGGGCGAAGGATAGGCTGACCCGGCCGATGATCGACTCCCACACCCACCTGTTCCTCTGCGACGGCGACGAGGACGAGCTGGTCGCCGCGGCCGCCGCGGCGGGCGTTTCGCGGATGCTGACGATCGGGATGGGAGCCGACTCGAATCCGGTCGCGGTGGGGAGCGCCGAGCGCCACGAGGCGGTCTACGCCTCGGTCGGCCGGCACCCCAACGACGCCACCGGCTTCGACGACGCCGCGGCGGAGGAAATCCGCCGCCTCGGCGCCCACGAGAAGGTGCGGGCGATCGGCGAGACCGGGCTCGACTTCTATCGCGACACCGCCGCGCCTGAGGACCAGCGGCTGGCCTTCGCGGCCCAGATCGAAATCGCCCGCGACCTTGGCCTGCCGATCGTGATCCACGCCCGCGACCCCGAGGGGGAGACCGCCGCCACCGACGAGATCTTCGCCACGCTCGACGCGCAAGCCGGCGATGCACCGGTGATCCTCCACTGCTTCTCGGCCCCGCACCGGGTCGGCGACGCGGCCGAGCGCGGCTGGTACTGCTCCTTCGCCGGCAACGCCACCTACCCCAGCGCCAAGGAGCTGTTGTTCGCGGCGGCGAAGGTTCCGGTGGACCGGCTCCTGGTCGAGACCGATGCGCCCTACCTGGCGCCGCAGCCGATGCGCGGCAAGCGCAACCAGCCCGCCTACGTGGTCGAGACGGCGAAGGAGGTCGCCGCCGTGCGCGGGGTCTCCTACGAGGAGCTGGAGCGCACGGTCGAGGCGAACGCCCGGGCGCTTTTCGGCTGGTAGCGAGATGGTCTGATGGTCAGGCTCGGGCAGAACTTCCTCGCCGATACCAACCTGCTCGACGCGATCGTCCGCGACGCCGAGCTCGGGCCCGAGGACGTGGTGCTCGAGGTCGGCGCGGGGGAAGGGGTGCTGAGCGGGAGGCTGGCGGCCGCCGCCGCGCATCTCCACACGGTCGAGATCGACCATGGGCTGGAGCCGGCGCTGGAGCCGGTCGCGGCGCTGCCGAACGTGCAACTGCACTGGGGTGACGCGATGAAGCTCGACCTCACCGCGCTGGAGCCGCCGCCCAGCGCGATGGTCGCCAACCTGCCCTACGCGGTGGCGACGCCGCTGATCCTGCGGACGATCGAGCGGTTGCCATCGCTTACGCGCTGGACGGTGATGGTCCAGCGCGAGATCGCCGACCGCCTGCGCGCCAGCCCCGGCAGCCGCACCTACGGCTCGCCGAGCGCGGTCGCCCAGCTGGCCTGCGAGGTCGAGCTGGTGCGGGCGGTCGACCCGGCGGTGTTCAAGCCGCGGCCGCGGGTCGACTCGGCGATCCTGCGGCTGCGCCGCACCGGCCCCGGTGCCGACGCGGAGACGCGCGGCCTGATCCGCGCTGCCTTCGCCCACCGCCGCAAGTCGCTCGCTCGCTCGCTCGAGCACGCCGCACCGGGCAGCCTCGCTCCGGCGCGCGCGGCGCTCGCCGAGCTGGGCCTCCCCGAAGACGCTCGCGCCGAGGCGCTGGCGCCGGAGCAATTCGCCGCCCTCTCCGCGAAGCTGCGCGGCTGATGCTGCTCCACGCGCCGGCCAAGCTCAACCTCTGCCTCTACCTCGGGCGCGCCCGAGAGGACGGGCTGCACGAGCTCTGCTCGCTGTTCGAGCCGCTGGCGCTGGCCGACCTGATCGAGGTCTCGCCTGCGGGGCGCGACGAGGTCGTCTGTCCGGGGGTCGAGGGGGAGAACCTGGCCGCGCGGGCGCTCGCCGGGCTGCGCGAGCGCGGCTGGGAGTACGAGCCCCTGCGGATCGAGATCCAGAAGCGGGTGCCGGTGGCGGCCGGCCTTGGCGGCGGCAGCGGCGACGCGGCGGCGGTCCTGCGCCTGGCGGAGGGCGAGATCGCCGACCTGCCACAGCTGGCACTGGAGCTGGGCGCCGATGTGCCGTCGCAGCTGCGCCCGGCGCTGGCCCTGGTCCGCGGGGTCGGCGAGCGGATCGAGCCGCTGCCGGCGCCGGCCCAGCACGCCGCCGTCCTGCTCCCGGGCGGCGGCGGCCTCAGCACCGCCGCGGTCTTCGCCGAGGCGGACCGGCTCGGGGTCGGGCGCCCCGCTGCCGAGCTGGAAGAGCTGGCGGGCGAGCTGCGCCGCGTAGCCGGCGCCGGCGCTTCGCCGCTCGCCTATCCCGAGCTGCTCGTCAACGACCTCGAGGCGCCGGCCCGCGCACTGCGTCCCGGCATCGGCGATGCCCTCGACGAGCTGCGCGAAGCCGGCGCTCCCGTCGTCCTGCTCAGCGGCTCCGGCCCGACCGCGGTCGGGCTCTTCGCAGACCTCGCCGCCGCCCGCGCCGCCGCCGCGGCGATCGACCGCGACGACGCAATCGTCTGCGCCGCGGGGAGCGCCTCGTGAAGCTGCCGGGCGAGGGGGAGGGGGGCGACAAACGCAAACGCCTGCTGATCGGGATCGCGGTCGCGATCGTCGCGGTCGGCTACTACT
>DATFQO010000033.1:0-24759 GCA_035264245.1 Solirubrobacterales bacterium | reverse complement strand
TTTTCGGATCCGTCAGTTCCTCGAAGGAACGTCGCTGGATATCGATCAGGTGTGGAACCTCGAGAGGGTTGTCTAGGCGGGAAAAGCTCCTACGGGTTACGGGGGCAGCGTTGGAACGTGCCAAAGTCGGCGACTCCTCGGGCGGTCAGAGGGACGTGGATACAGCGCAAATATGGGCAGGGGCACTCAAAAGACGCGCGACCGGGGAAAATAACACACGGCCGCGCGCGGCCTCGAGCTTGGCTCCCTGAGCGGGATTGCGCGGGGGCTGGTCGAGCTCTAGGCGAGCTCGACCGTGGCGCCCGCCTCCTCGAGCTCAGCTTTGAGTTTGTCGGCCTCGTCGCGCTCGATGCCCTCTTTGATCGCTTTCGGAGCCTCGTCGACGAGAGCCTTGGCCTCTTTCAGACCGAGACCGGTCGCGGAACGGACCACCTTGATGACCGGGACTTTCTGGCCGCCGACCTCTTTGAGGATGACGTCGACGGTCGAAGACTCTTCGGCGCCGCCCTCATCGCCACCACCGCCGCCGGCAGCGGCCGGGGCAGCGGCCGCAACGGCCGTGGCGGAGACACCGAACTCCTCCTCGAGCGCTTTGATCCGCTCGGAGAGCTCGAGGACCGAGATGCCTTTCAGCTCCTCGATCCAGTCCTCGGTTGAAGTTTTGGTTGCCATCAGTCGCTACCCCTCTTCCTCGTTTGAATCTTCATCTGAAGTCGTGTCCTCTGGAGCCTCTGCCTCCTCGACAGGAGCCTCCTCAGCTTTCTCCGCCGGCTCAGCGGCCGGGGCCTCCCCCGACACAAGCCCCTGCTCAGCGATCTGACCCAGCTGCAAAGCCAGTCCCTGGATCATCGATCCGAGGCCGCGGACCAGTCCGGTCAGCGGGCTGGCGACGACGCCAGCCAGCTGACCGTTGAGCACGTCGCGGCCCGGCAGTTTGGCAATCGATTTGAACGCCACGTCGTCGAGCCCGGTGGCGCCCATGAAGCCGCCCCGGTAGGTGAGCACGTCGTGCTCTTTGTTGAAGGTCGTGATCGCCTTCGCCGCCTGGGCGGTGTCGCCGCGGACGAAGGTCAGGGCAGTGGGACCCGAGAGCAGCTCAGCGAGCCGTTCCTCGCCGGCCTGGTCGGCGGCGATTTTCGTCAGCCTGTTCTTGACGACCCGGAAGCTGGCGTCGGCTTCGCGCAGTTTCGCGCGCAGCTCGGCGGCCTGGGAGACGCTGATGCCGCGGTAGTCGACAGCGAAAATCGCCTCAGATCCCTCGATCTCGGCGGCAATCTCTTGTATGGCTGCTGACTTTTCCTCGCGGTTCATCGTCTTACCTGCACCGGGCTTCTGGGCACTGCCCCGCCGGTGGTCTGGGGTTAGCGGCGACGCAGTCTAAGCGGTCGCCAGCTCCTCTGCGGTCTGCCCCGTGTCGGCGGCAGCCTCGCGGTCGGCGGCTTTGCCCGAATCGACGCGGACGCCGGGGCCCATCGTCGTCGCCAGGGTGGCGGAGATGATGTATTTGCCCTTGGAAGAGGAAGGCTTGGCGCGGATGATCTCCTCGATCACGGCCTGGTAGTTCTCGAGCAGCTTGCCCTCGTCGAAGCCGGCCTTGCCGATCGTCATGTGGACGATCGCCTGGCGGTCGGTGCGGTATTCGACTTTTCCCGACTTCGAGTCCTTGACCGCCTTCTCGACGTCGTCGGTGACGGTTCCGACCTTGGGGTTCGGCATCAGGCCCTGCGGGCCGAGCACGCGGCCAAGTTGGCCGACGCCTTTCATCATCTCCGGCGTCGAGATCGCGACGTCGAATCCGGTCCAGCCCTCCTGGACTTTGTCGACCAGGTCCTGGCCGCCGACGAAGTCCGCTCCGGCGGCCTCGGCGTCACGGGCCTGCTGGCCCTGAGCGAAGACGGCGATGGTGACGTCTTTGCCGAGGCCATGCGGCAGGGCCAGGGTGCCGCGCAGCTGCTCGTCGGCGTGGCGGACGTTGACCCCGAGCAGGACGTGCAGCTCGACGGTCTCATCGAACTTGGCGCTGGCCGTCCCTTTGATCAGCGCGATCGCCTCGGCCGGCGGGTAGGCGCGGTCGCGGTCGATCTTGTCGTACTGCTGGCGGTATCGCTTACCGTGGGCCATGAAATCTCCTAGGCAACGTCGACGCCCATCGAGCGGGCGGTGCCGGCGATGATTTTCTTCGCGGCGTCGATGTCGTTGGCGTTGAGGTCGGGCATCTTCCGTTCGGCGATCTCCTGGATCTGGGGGTCGGAGATCGTCCCGACTTTGTTGACGTGCGGCTCGCCCGATCCCTTCGAGATCCGGATCGCCTCCTTGATCAGGACGGCGGCCGGCGGCGTCTTGGTGATGAAGGTGAAGGAGCGGTCCTCGTAGACCGTGATCTCGACCGGGATGATCGTCCCGCCTTCCCCCTGGGTCTGCGCGTTGAACGCTTTGCAGAAATCCATGATGTTGACGCCGTGCTGACCCAAGGCGGGGCCGACCGGCGGCGCCGGGTTGGCGTTGCCAGCCTGGATCTGCAGCTTGATGAGGGTTAGGACTTTCTTCGCCATGAGGGGTTCGGGAGGGTAGCGGTCTTCGCGACCTAGATCTTCTTGACCTGGTCGTAGCCGACCTCGACCGGGGTCTCCCGGCCGAAGATCGAGACCAGCACCTTGAGTTTCGCCGCGTCCTCGTTGATCTCGGCGATCTCGCCGGAGAAGTCCGAAAGCGGGCCGGAGATGACTTTGACCGATTCCCCGATCGCGAACTGCGCCTGGGTGCGGGGCCGCTCGGCGGTCTCGCGGTGGAGCAGGCGGTCGACCTCCGGTTTCGAGAGCGGCACCGGCTTGTTGCGTTCGGCGCCGACGAAGCCGGTGACCCCCGGGGTGTTTTTGACGAGGTTCCAGGAGTCGTCCGTCATCTCCATGTTGACGAGGACGTAGCCGGGCATCGTCCGTTTCTCCTTCGTCTCTTTCTGCCCGTCCTTCATCTCGGTGACCTGCTCGGTGGGGACGACGACCTGCCGCACGTTGCGGTTCTGGCTCATCGTCTGCACCCGGTGCTCGAGGTTGTGCTTGACCTTGTTCTCGTGCCCGGAATAGGTGTTGATCACGTACCAGCGATACATCTAAGGAAGCCTTTGTTCGGGATCCCGCTCAGAGGATCTGCTTGATGAGCCAACTGAAGGCCGCGTCGAGAGCACCGAGGTAGGCGGCCGCGACGGCGACGAAGAGGATGGTCACAGCGGTCGCCTGGATCAGCGTCTCGCGATCAGGCCACTGGACTTTCTTCAGCTCTTGCCAACAGGATATGAGGAAGCCGATGAAACCGGAGCGCTGCCTTTCGGCTTTGGCCTGTTTCTGCTTCTTCGTAAGTTGCTCGCGCTCGCGGCGCTTCTGCTCCTCGCGTTTGCGCTTTTCGGCTTCTTTCAGCGCCCGGGCTTCGGCGCGCTTGTCGCCACGGGAAGGCTTCGGGTCCTCGGGAAGGCGCAGCTCCTCCTCGGAGGCGCCGGCGGCCATGCCGCGCTCACGCGCCTCGACCAGCGCCTCGTCGCCGGAGATCGGGACCTGCGTGTCTCGCTGTGCCTCGACGGCACTCTCGTGCCCGCCGGAGCGTTTCCGCTCTTCAGCTTCCCGAGCCCGGCGCTCGGCCTTGCGCTGTGCGCGGGTCTTTGCCATTAGGAGCTACCGGGTCTCCTTATGAGGGGTGTGGTGGCCACACCAGCGGCAGAACTTGCGCATCTCGATCCGATCCGGAGAGTTGCGCCGGGACTTATTCGTCTGATAATTCCGCCGCTTGCACTCTTCGCAAGCCATCGTCACCGCGATGCGGACATCTCCGCGAGCCATCGTCTCCCTCGTTCCGTGCCTGAAGGTCGTCGTTACAGAAGAAAAACCCCGGGCCGAAGCGCGAGGCTGCGGCAAGGATAGCGCTCAGCGACTGGCAGGGACTGGCTGGCGCCGCCCAGTCAGGTAATGCTACACACGCCCTACCCAATTCTTTGTACAGTCGTTTTCACGGCAAACCCGACGGGCACGAGGACAGACAGTGCGAGAGGCGATCGACAGCAGCGGTCTCTATGACAGGGACAGCTTCGTGGAAGCGATGGAAGAACGGATCCTCGATCCGCTCTACCGCGAGCGACCGGGCGCGCTGCTGCTGCTCGACATCGACTCCTTCCACATCGTCAACGACTCCCTCGGCCACGAGGCCGGCGACCGCCTGCTGGAGACGGTTGCGACCACGCTGCGCGAGGAGTCGCGGGCCGACGACCTGCCGGCGCGGATCTGCGCGGACGAATTCGGGCTGCTGCTGCCGCGCGCCACCCCGGACCAGGCGATGGCGATGGCCGAGCGGCTGATCGCCTTGGTGCGCGAGCGCGGCAAGCCGGCGGTCGGCGCCAGCGTCGGGATTGCCACCTTCGGCGGCAGCGCCGAGGCGACGACGGCCGAAAGCCTGATGATCACCGCCGACATCGCCCTCTGCGAAGCGAAGGAGGCCGGCGGCGGCCGCGCGGTCGACGCCGCCAGCGGCCCGAACCTGAAACTGACCTGGGGCGACCGCATCCGCGAGGCGATCGACCGGCAGCGGATCGTCGTCTACGCGCAGCCGATCTTCGACCTGCGCAAGGAGTGCGTGGCGCGGGAGGAGCTCTTGGTGCGGATGCTCGACGACAACGACGACGTGATCCCGCCCTCTTCCTTCCTGCCGACCGCCGAGCAGCTGGGGTTGATCACCGAGATCGACCGGCTGGTGCTCTCGAAGGCGATCGAGCTGGCGGGTCGCTCCCAGCCGATCGCCGTCAACGTCAGCGGTGCCTCGCTCTCGGACCCGCGTCTGATTGCCGACGTGCGGGCCGCGATCGCCGACGGGCTCAACCCGGCCTGGCTCGACTTCGAGATCACCGAGACGGCGGCGATCTCCAACATGAACCATGCCCGCGCCTTCGCTCAGGCGGTAACCGAGATGGGCTGCGGCCTCGGGCTCGACGACTTCGGCACCGGCTTCAGCTCCTTCAGCTACCTGAAGGAACTCCCGATCCAGCACCTGAAGATCGACATCGAGTTCATCCGCGAGCTGCCCTCCTCCCCCACCGACCAGCGCCTCGTCCAGGCCCTGGTCCAGTTCGCCAAGGCATTCGGGCAGGAGACGGTCGCCGAGGGGATCGAGGACTCCGAGACCCTCGCCCTGGTTCGCGCCTTCGGGATCGACTACGCCCAGGGCTTCCACATCGGCGAACCGGCCCTGGTCGACGGCGGCCAGCTGGCGGCGACTGCCTGAAGCTCAACCCGCACCAGGCAAGGAATCCAGTGGGCAGTTGAGCACCTATACGGTGCCCAATCGGCCCCTCGATGAATTACAGGCCCAACGTTTTGGCGATGATGCCGCGCTGGATCTCGGAGGTGCCGCCGTAGATCGTCGAGACCAGCGAGGTTCGGACCAGGCGCTCCATGTCGTACTCGGAGGAGTAGCCGTAGCCGCCCATCATCTGCATCCCCTCGAGCGTCGTGCGCTTGGCTACCTCGGTGACGAAGAGCTTCACCATCGAGGCCTCCTGCGGCAGCATCCGGTCGGGGTCCTGGTCGACCATCGAGGCGACCCAGTGGGTCATCAGACGAGCGGCCTTCAGATCGGTGGCAAGGTCGGCGATGCGGTGCTGCAGGGCCTGGAAGGAGCCGATCGGGCGGTCGAACTGGCGGCGCTCCTTGACGTAGAGCAGGAGGTCGTCGAAGGCGCGCTGGGCGATCCCCAGCATCGTCGCGGCGAGGATCAGTCGCTCGACGTTGAGGCCGGCCATCAGCTGCATCCAGGCTTGGTCGACCTCGCCGAGGACTGCGTCGGCGGAAGCGGCGCAGTCGGTGAGGTAGAGGTGGTTGGTCTCGCGGCCGCCCATCGTCTCGATCGGAACGACCTCCATCCCCTCGGCGTCCTTCGGCACCCAGATCATCGTCATCCCCTCGTGCTTGCTGCCTGCGTTGTTCGTGCGGCAGACGACGAGGACGTGGTCGGAGATGTGGGCGTTGGAGCAGAAGACCTTCTGGCCGTTGATGACGAAGCCGGCGTCGACCGCCTCGGCCTTGCAGGAGAGGGCGCCGACGTCGGAGCCGGCCTCGGGCTCGGTCATCGCGATCGCCTCGACCGAGCCCGACGCGATGCCGCCGAGGATCTCCTCCTTCTGCGCCTCGGTGCCGAAGCGCTCGGTGGCGCCGGCGACGATCAGCGTCGTCGCGTAGCCGCCGATCGGGGCCAGGCCGCGGGAGGTCTCCTCCATGAACAGGCAGGCATCGAGCATCGAACCGCCGGAGCCGCCGTAGCGCTCGTCGATCGTCACCCCGAGCCAGCCCAGCTCCGCCATCTGGTTGTAGACGTCGAAGTTGTGGTGCTCGCGGTAGCCGTCGGTCAGCCGCTCGCGCTGGTCGGGGGTTCCGCACTCGCGGTCGCAGAAGTCACGGATCGCGTCGACGAAGTCCTTCTGCTCGTCGGAGAGGGCGAAGTCCACGGCGGCAGCCTATAGCGGGCACGGAGGGTTTGGCGGCGACAAAGAAGACCGCGGCTGCCTCGTCGGGCTTAGGCTCGGGTGGAGCCACCGCCCCGCTCCACCGGTCGCAGGAGGCCGACAGCCTGGACCGAAAGGTCTTGGCCTCGGCGCAGCAGTTGGCCGATGGGCGTATCGGGGGTCAAGGCGCGGCGCTTCTCGGCAGCCAAGCGAGCCCACTCCGCATCGTGGCCGGGCTCCATCAGAGTTTTGCGCGGGGAACGAGACTCGACTCGTGACCCCTTCCTACGGCAGAAAGGGGTCGCTCGGCAATCGGTTTCACAGCTTGGCTGGCGGGGATAGGGCAGCGACATGGCAGCGTAGGGAGTCACCGCGCAGGGGGGCTGGATCGCCGCCACTCGTCCAGCTCGGAACGCAAGAAGTAAAGGCGTCCCCCCGGCGTGTCCTGGTGGGCGGGATCAGGTCGGCCGCGCTCAGCTTGCGGAGCTGAGAGAGGGGAAGGTGTAGGTAGTCGGCGGCCTCGGCTGAGTCGAGCCAACGATCTTCGACACGATCAGAACCAAGGTCGCCCACCTTCGCGGCAATGGCGTCGGCCAAGCGATCTACGGTCGCGGGGTCAAGCTGGACGGTGAGGGTTGGGGTTTCGGGTGCAGTCGGCACCCATCCCAAGTATGGGTGCTACTGGGTCAATGTCAATCCGGCAGATTGCCGGGTGAATGTCAAGAGAAGCAGAGGAATGCCCCCTCCCCTTCCTACCGGCTGGGGACGTACTGCCCCCCCTTGCGAGGGGAGCAGTAGTCAACTAGGAGTCTTCCTTCGTGTTGGTCAACGTAGTCAATGACCAGGCGGTCTCAATCGGGTCCAGGTCGCGCTTTACCCCGCAGCCGACTTTTCGTCATTGGCTGAGACGCCTGCTGCCTACGGGGTTAACCGGACGCGGACGGACATTCATCTGGAAGTGGTGCGCCCGTCTGCCCGAACATCATCCGAGCTTGAACCTCGCGGCCGGCAGGCGGCTGCCGTTTCAGTGTTACTATCGCCCTGCGATCTGGTGTTGCAGAGGCCGGGTCGAGGACTTGGGCGCACCGCCTTCCTCGATCCGGCTTTTGTCTTGAAGTGAGGCTACCACCATCAGACACCCTGTCTGACGTGGACGCGGGACGGCCTTTTGCCGACGCTCACTGGCTGTTGCAAGTGTCAACAGGTAGTAGTCAATTCACCTTTCTGCCCGCACTGTCTGAGCTACTACATGGGAGTCAGGAAAGACGGCGCTGAAGCTCTCAATCCAGGGTGCCAGCGGCCGAGTATGGCCTAAAAGGTTTCGAAAACCAACAACTACCAAGAGAACACGCACGGAAAGCATCTAGGGCCATGCCTGTTGGGATCGGCTTGCGTATAGCTTTCAATGGCGGGGTGCAGTCCAAGCGGACACCGCAGACGACCAGTCAGCGACCACGATGCCTGCTTGGAATGCTCACCCCTCTTAGAAGATGGTCGCCCTCATGCCCTAGCGTTGCCACACTTCGTAACGCCTCGATGACCCCGCGCGCCGTCACGTCTCCGTCTGCCTTAGTCGACTCCAGACGTAGCCCCGACCGACCCAGCGGCTGTAGCGAGGCCGTCGAAGTTGATGCCGTTGCTCTTCGCGAAGCTTGCGAATCAGCGTCAGCCCCTCGTTCTCCAACTGCCTGATCCTCTCTCGGCTTATCCCGAGTTCTTCGCCTATCTCTTTTTGGCCCACCCGCTCGCCCATCATCCCCGAGCGCATCCGCAAGATATGAGCGACCCGATCATCTATTACGGCTAGCTCGGATTCCCCAAAGGTGTCGAGCGTCACTGGTGGCAGCTCGGGATAGTCCATCTAGAGATTGCCGGGACACGTTCAGCCGGGGATCAGGTCCACGGCCTGCAAGCGGGCGCGGTGGTAAAGAATCTGGCCGGGTTTGTAGATGCTGAATGAGTCGTCCACCTCGATCAGGTCGGCGAGCAAATCCTCGGCGGTGAGTGACCGTCGCCGGTCTGCTGTGAACAAAGCGTAGATCGTCTTCCTGACCGGATGGCTGTGCGCCTGTGTGCGATCTCCTTTGAGGCGTCCTCGATTGCGGCCGAATAGTGACATTGGTCGGTCTCCTAACTGTGACTCAGATGGTCATTAGGGACAGTGGGGCGACGGCCGTCCCTGCGCTAGGCCGCCGCCTCTACCGTCAGCCCTACGCGGCCTCGGTTGTGCTGGGGAGGCGTGCCGTACACCGTTGCGGCGTGGGCGTTGGGGTGGACTGTGGGAGGAAGTAGTCATATGTGGATTGACGCTCCGGGGACAGGGTCTTCCACTAGGTACCCCTGTCCCCGGAACTCGGAGTCAACGCCGGAAGAAGCTTTGACCGACGCTGAGCAGTGAACGCTACGTGCGCGTTCAGGATTTGTGTATCCGCATTTCTAGAGCAGGGAATGCGGAGCGCTCAGGAATCGCCGGGTGGCGAGCGTTCGATGATCCCGCCAGCCGGCTCGGGGGGTTTGCTCCGGTGCCGCTCAAACCCAAAGGTGGCGATGATGTACCTAAGCCCTTCCTCCCCGGTCTCGGCGCGGTGATTCGCATCCTCTGCCGCTATGTCCTGCATCGCATCCCAGTTGCGCTGCAACTCGTCAGCGAGCTTTTCCCTGCCCTGGTGGCTGAGGGTGAGAGGTTCCCAAGCCAGCCACACTCGGGGGTCACTGTGCATCTTCCCCGCCCACAGCGCAGCTAGTAACTCAGCAGCTGCCGCTTGGATGATCAGCGCGGCAGTGATCTGCCTGTCCTCGGGTGACATTTCGGCGATCCGCTCATCCGAGAAAAACGGCAACTCGATATGTCGGTAGTAGACAACTTCGTGGTTGCCCTTCTTGTCAATAAAGGCTTCCTCGATTGAGCCGTCTTTCAGCAACTCTTTCAGGTGGTGCCAAACCCGGCCTTCGGTCTGATGCAGGATGCGAGCTAGCTGCGCCGCACTGTGCGGGCGCTCGTGCAGGGCAGCCAGGATTTCGATTCGGAAGCGATGCCTCAAACCCCTGCTCGTGACTTCCTCGATCCGTCTCCCGCCCTCTACTAGGCGGGCTTCTACGACTGTCGGGCTACCCATTAACGACTCGGCTTTCCATTTGAGTTTGAGCTTAAGCCCTCTCGCGTACTAAGCGACACCGGAGCGCTCAGCATTTAGATGGCGCTCAGCGTTTCCTAAGCTCGCCCCCTCCCTGGCCGTGGGGGCTGGGGCGAGTTGGGAGAGGAGGTGGACGCGATGGCTATTCAGCCGATCAAGCGCGTGTTTTCCAGCGTGCATGTCATGAAGCACTCATAGACGTGTGACAGCGCTGGCGGGTTGCCATTCTCAGACCGCGGTTCGGTGGCCCGCCGCGCCTTTCGGCTTATCCACTACCTTTCGCGTCAGCAGCCCCCGTTGTCGATTACTGGCCGAGGCTTCCCCAAAGTGACTGCGATGCCATCGGGGAACCTGCGGACCTTCGCTCCACCTTCACACCAGCTTTCGCTATACGACGTGTAGTTATAGGTGCAGCCGAAACGCGTCGAGCTGAGGCGATGACAATCGGCAAAAGCGCCCTTCTTCGGGTAGTACCGGGCCTTGACTCGCTGGACAACTGCCCGCTCAGCTCGGCTGGTGCTGAGCGCCCAAGCGCTGGCTACCCCGACCGCTCCTGCGAGCAGGACGACGGCGACAACCGCAACGGCCTTCCTCATTCGACTACCTCCCTTGCCCCTTTGCCTATCTGGCCCAACCGGGGGAGCGATTCGGTGGGCGTCAGCAGAGTAGACCAAAACGCTCTCGACCAAAGCGCTCTGGTCCGATCGGCCGGGAGCCGTAACGCTCCCCCTCAATGGCTTCTACTTTTTACGACGATCCCGACGAGGCGAGCGCTGCATTCGGGCAACGAATGCGAGAACTGCGAGCAAGGGAAGGAATCTCACAAGATGGTCTGGCGAGGGAGGCAGATGTGCATCCGACGGCAATCGGCCGGATTGAGCGAGGCGGCAGGGAGCCCCGTCTAACCACCATCCTTCGACTAGCCCACGGCCTCGGCGTCGAACCCGGCGAGCTCGTGAACCGACTCGATTCAACCTAGTCAAGCCGGAGCGTTTGTCTTTTGCTGCATACGATCGCGGCATGACGGTCGCACTGACGTTCTTGGGAGGGCTGGTCGCTGGCGCGTTCGTAGCCCTTCTAACGCACCGCTTCACGTCGAGACGGGACCACGCAAAGCGTCGAAGCGAAATGCGCATCCAGTTTCTGCTCGGCGCATATCGGGCGCTGGCTGACGCCAGCAATCGCGGGCTCCATGGAAGCACCAGCGATGCGCGGGTGTTTGAGCAGGCGTTAGAGGACATCCAACTTCTGGGTTCCAGGGCGCAGGCGCAGAAAGCTAAGAGGGTCGCCGAGGTGATGGCCTCCGAAGGTGGAGCCAGCACGGACGATCTCCTCACGACCCTCCGCAATGATCTTCGCGCCGAGCTTGGTCTATCCGCGCTCGCAGACCCGCCAGTCCACCTTCGGATCATCGATCAGTCGAAGTAGTCAATTCCGCATCGATGGAGACGGGCGCTACACCGTGACGAGCTGGCAAAGGTGGGTGCCAGGGAGGAAGTAATAGGGGCTCCGCTGCCAAAACGCTGCCATCCGGCCCAGCTTTGACTTCCTGGCTTCGACCCCAGAACGCAGAATCCCCGCCGGAGCGGGGAATCTCAGGAAAGCCCGGAACGAGACTCGAACTCGTGACCCCTTCCTTACCATGGAAGTGCTCTACCAACTGAGCTATCCGGGCGGGTTGGCCCCTGGGAAGCCATGCGCTCAGGACGATTCTAGACGGTGGCGGCCGATCAGCGACGGCCCCACGGCATCGCCACCGCGAGTTTCCAGACGTCGTCGAGCTGGCGCAGCACCAAGGTCGGCGTCAGCGTCCTCGTGAAGGGCGAACCCTCGGACCCGGGAGTGGTCAGCACCCAGCGCTCGGTGCCGAGCGCGACTTCGCCGGCGATGACGATCGAGCTCTCCTCGACCTCGATTCGCGAGCCAACGACGATCAGCTGGTGGAGGATCGGCCGGATCTCGTCGCGGCCCCGCACGGCGGTGGCGTCCGGGGTGATCAGGCAGGCGTCCTTGGCGAAGCAGTGCGCCGCGGCGTCCAGGTCGCCGCGGCTGATCGAGGCCGCGAAGGCACCGGTGCTTTCGCGGGGAGTCCGGGCACCCTCGATCACCGTCATCGTCGAGGGCTTTAGAGGAATTCAGCCGGCTTGATGTGGCAGTACTCGAATTCGTAATCGAGGACGATGCTGTTGGTCTTGTTGGCATTGTTTTTCAGCCGGACGACCATCTTGCTCGCAGAATTTTGTTCGCCGTTCGCAAGCTTCCGGCCAGTCGTTTCGAACAGCTGCACCTCGGTCTTGATGCCCTCGAGCCACCGCGTGAGCCGGGCTTCGTCTTCGACCGGTTTCGGAACCTTCAGCATTCGAGCACGAGCCTGCTTCAGAGCCTTGGCGGCAGCAAAGAGCTGTGCGGAGGCCTGCTTCAGCTTTCCTTCCCGCACATGCTTGCTCACGTTGTTGAGGACCTTTGCGTTGGCTTCGCGATTCGCCTTGCAGATCGGTTCGACGGCTTCCTTGTAGGTCTCGCGCGTGGCATCTGCCGCGTTCGAGGGGACAGCCGCGAACAGCGCGGCAACGGCCACCAGCAGCACGACAGGTTTCTTCCCGGACATCGACGCCTCCTCCATTGATCGCGGGTCCTGTTCCAGTAACCCCCCGCTCTGTCTCGCGACTCGGTGTCCCCCACTCCGAGCAGCGGCGTGAATCATAAGGGGAGGACCCCGGGGATGGGCTTTGTTCCTCTGGATACCGGTCGGTACCCGACAGTCTCCGAGAACGTTTCGAACGCCGCAGGAGCGGCACTCTGTAACTTCTCCGCGTGCGCTTGGCCCACTTCCGCCACCTCTGCTTCGCCGCTTTCGCGGCGGCACCGATGCTCGCCGGCTGCGGCGGCTCGAGCGACGACTCGCGGCCGGCCCCCGCCGCCACCGAGTTTCCCTCGGCAAAGGGCAAGACGATCGACGACCTGCTGCTGCACTCTGGGGCGAAGGAATCGAAGCTGGTGGTGGCGCCGGCGGCACAGACCTTCGAAGTCGGTGAAAACCGCTACCCGTTCGGCGTTTTCACCCTCGGCAACGAACAGGTGGACGACGCCGACGTCGCGCTCTACTTCGCCAAGGACGAGAGCAGCCCGGTGACCGGACCGCTGCCGGCGCAGGTCGCCTCGCTCGAGACCAAGCCCGCCTATCGCGCGACCGGCGCCGGGGGGCCCGGCGAGGCGACGACGGTCTACGTCGTGCCGAAGGTCGACTTCGACCGCAAGGGGCCCTGGCAGGTGATTGCGATGCTGAAAGGCGAGCAAGGCCTGGAAGCCACCCGCGTCACCGCCCCGCTGGTCGTCGGCAACTCACCGGCGATCCCCAAGGTCGGCGAGAAGGCCCCGGACATCCACACGCCGACCCCAGCTGACGTCGGCGGCGAGATGGCGAAGATCGACACCCGGGTCCCGCCGGACCAGATGCACCAGATCGACTTTGCCGACGCCGTCGGCAAGAAACCAATCGTCCTGGTGTTCGCGACCCCGGCGCTCTGTCAGAGCCGCGTCTGCGGCCCGGTCGTCGACGTCGCCCAGCAGGTGGCCGACTCCTATGGCGACAAGGCGGACTTCATCCACATGGAGATCTGGAACGACAACGAAATCGACAAGGGCCCGCGGCCCCAGGTGCAGGCCTTTCACCTGGAAACCGAGCCCTGGACGTTCCTCATCGATAAGAACGGAATCGTCCGCGACCGCATCGAGGGCGCCTTTGGCGTGTCTGAACTCGAAGAAGCGATGCGGACGATCGTGCCTGGCTGAGCGGCCAGGCTCCGCTACGCTTCAAACGCCGGGGTAGGGACCGGCGCCGGTGCACCCGCTGGGAGGCAGGGTCGAAGGTAAAACGACGCTGCAAGGAGCGATATGAAGCACAGGCTGGCAGTCCCTCTTCTCGTCCTCGGGCTATGCGCGCTCCTCGGCGCCCTCGCCACCCCGGCGATGGCCGGCAAGGAAGGCGGACAGAAGAAGAAGCAGTCGAAGGCGAAGACCTTCGAAGTCTGCAAGCACGGCTGCCGGTACCGGACGATCCAGAAGGCGGTCGACGCCGCCGGCTCGTTCAAGGCGAAGAAGGGCAACGCCAAGGCGAAGGCCGTCGTCGCGGTGCGGCCGGGCAAGTACGTCGAAGGCGTCGTCCTCGATGGGACCCTGAAGAAGAAGAGCTTCGACGACCTGACGATCAAGGGGACGAAGAAGGACCGCAAGAAGGTCGTGCTCGAGGGCAAGAACGCGAAGGGCGAGCTCGGCGCAGCCCAAAACGGGATCGAGGCGATCAGCGTCGACGGCCTCGTGCTGGAAAACATGTGGGCGCGCAACTACCAGTCGAACGGGTTCTTCATCCACGCCGCCAACGAAGGCGGCCAGCGCTGCGACGGCTACACGATGGACAACCTGCTGGCCTCGGCGAACCGCTCCTACGGCCTCTTCGCCAAGAACTGCTTCGGCGGCAAGATGATCAACTCGGCCGGGTACCACCACGGCGACTCCGCCTTCTACGTCGGCGAAACGCCCTGCGACGAAAAGACCTGGACCAACCACGGCACCGCGCCGCCGCCGCAGCCCTGCCAGCGCAAGCCGAAATGGACGCTGCTGAAGAACGACCGCAGCTACGAAAACGTGCTCGGTTACTCGGGGACCAACTCCAAGTACGTGAAGATCGTCGACTCGGCCTTTTACAACAACGGCGCCGGGATCGTGCCGAACACGCTCGACAGCGAGGGCTTCGAGCCGAACGGCTGGAACGTGTTCGAACGCAACGACGTGTTCTGGAACAACTACGACTACTTCCTCGGCGGCTCGAGATTCCACACCGTCTCCGGCGGCCTCGGCCAGGTGGCGGGGGCGACGGTCAACTACCCGACCGGGGCGGGGATCGTCCTCTACGGCGGCGCCGGCAACGTCGTCAAGGGCAACAACGTCTTCGGCAACTACAAGTGGGGCATCGCCTCCTTCTCCGGGCCGGGCGAAGTCTTCGTCGCCAACGAGGGCGACGATGCGAAGAACATCAACAACCAGGTGGTGGAAAACGTGATGGGGCGCGAAGGCGCAGATCCGAATGGGGAATTCGACTTCTGGAACGACGCCACCGGGGGCGGCAACTGCTGGGCGGGCAACAGCGCCGGGTCGAGCTACGCGCCCGGCAACGGCAAAGTGCCGCTGAGCCGGATCTACCCCGCCTGCCCGCAGGCCGAAGTCCTCGCCGATCAGGTGCGCAGCCTCGACATCGTCGCCGGCCTGCAGATCAACCTCGGCGACGAAAGCGACCCGACGACCATCCTCGGCTACGCGAGCTCCAACCCGCCGCAGAACCAGCAGTGCAGCTGGGTGCGGCGCGTGGCGGCGCATCCGCCGTTCGAAAAGTTCACGCCGGTGGAGATTGCGCCGCTGCCGGGTGAGGTGAACTGCGGATGAGGGGCGGTAGGCGCTTCGTCTCGCTGACGGTGGCGCTCTGCGCCGCCGTCCTCGCTCTCGCCGCCGTCTCGGCGGGTGCCGCCCAGGCGCCGAAGCCACCGGCGGCAAAGGTGACTGTCAACGACTTCTACTTCGCGCCGAGCGCGGTGACGATCAAGAAGGGACGGGCGGTGAAGTGGACCTGGTCCTCGTACAACACCTATCCGCATGACGTCCATCTGAAGCAGGGGCCGGCGGGGCTAAAGAACAAATCCCGGTTCTCCACCACGACCACCGCGGTCACCGAAGCCCGCTTCCAGCGGACCTTCGAAGTGCCGGGCACCTACAAGTTCATCTGCACTGTGCATCCCTCGGAAATGAGGATGACCGTCACCGTCAAGCGGTAGCGGCGTGGGACCGGACCCGATCGACCGGCGGGGGTTCCTGGCCCTCTCCGGCGGGGCACTGCTCTGCACGATCGCCGGCCAGGAGGTCGCGACCGACGAAGGCAAGATCGACGTCGAGGGGCTGTCCCGCCAGGTGCGGGTGCCGCCCAAGGTCGCGGCGGCGGAGTGGCGCGGGGACGACCCGGGGGCGCGGCGCCTGGCGGCGCTGCCGAGCGGTGGCGGCATCCGCGAATACTGGATCGCGGCTGAGCCGGTGCAGTGGGACATCGTCCCCACCCGCCGGGACCAGATGATGGCCCAAAAGGTGAAGGGGAAGAGTCGGTTCGCCGCTTATGGCTACCGGATGTACAGCGCCGGGTTCAAAACCCCGCTCGGCAAGGCGACGGTGCCGGGGCCGCTGATCGAAGCCGAAGTCGGCGACACCGTCGTCGTCCACTTCCGCAACAAGCTGCGGGCGCCGGTGACGATGCACCCGCACGGGATCTTCTACGCCAACGAGATGGACGGCGCCTACAAGGGCAAATGGACCGCCCCCGGCGGCTTCGTGCAGCGGAACCGGACCTTCACCTACGTCTGGGAGGCGCACGAAGGGACCGAGGGCAGGTGGCTGTACCACGACCACGGGCCGATGGATCCGCTGCCGGTCTTCAAGGGCCTCTTCGGTCCGCTGGTGATCCGCGCGCGGGGTGCGGCGCGGCCCGAGAGCGAGTTCTTCCTCGCCTTTCACACCTTCGACCCCTCGATCACCGGCCTGCGCGACACCTACTACTGCGTCAACGGCAGGGCATACGCCGGCAACACGCCGACCCTGGAAGCGCGGGTCGGCCAGCGGGTCGGCTTCCACGTCTACGGCGTCGACAACTTCTTCCACACCTTCCACCTGCACGGCCACCGCTGGAGCGAACCGGACGGGCGGACGGTCGACAACAAAACGTTCGGTCCGGCCGACTCGTTCTCGTTCGAACTGGTCGAGGACAACCCGGGGCGCTGGTTCTACCACTGCCACGTCTTCCAGCACCTGCACCAGGGGATGAACGGTTGGTACCTCGTCTCCTAGCGATCGCGAGCGCGACCGCCCTCCTCCTCCCCGCGGGCGCGGAGGCGGCCAACACGCGCGTCTCGATCGCCAACTACGCCTGGTCGCAGCCGCAGGTCCACGTCGACCTCGGCGAGACGGTTACCTGGGATTGGCTGGGGCCGGACCTGGCCCACTCGGTGACCGGGATCTCCGCCAACGACTTGCAGTGGGACTCCGACCCCGGCACCGACGCTCCTACCCACCGCGCCGGCGACAGCTTCACGCTGCAGTTCAGCCAGCCCGGCGAATACATCTTCCAGTGCAAGCTGCACGCGGCGGTCCGCGGCGAGGTGATCGTCTCCGGCGTGCCTGGGAACCCGAGCTCGGACCCGGGACCGCAGCCGCCGCTCAACCTCGACCTGAAGCCGCCGACGCTGGGGTCGCTGTCGATGCCAAAGCGGCAGGCGCGCGGCCGCAACGGGGTCGGCTTCAGCGTCGAGATCAGCGAGCGCGGCAAACTCGATGCCGAGTACTACCGCTTCAATTCGAAGGGGAAGCGCGCCTACAGCGGGTTCGCGACCTGGAAGGTCTTCATCGGCATCAACCACCTGCGGCTCGGGGGCCGCTGGAAGCACTTCCGGGCGGAGCCGGGTCGCTACCTGGCGGTGCTGCGGGCGGCTGACGAAGCGGCGAACGAGTCGAAGACCCTACGGCGGCGCTTCACGATCGGCTAGCGGGAGCCGCGCTTGCGGCGGCGCTTGCGCGACGCCCTGGCGGCATCGGTGAGAGTGCGTTCGCCGGCTTTCTCGGTCGACTCCCCCATCGTGATCTGGAACATCGCCAGCAGCGCGTCGGAGGCGAGCGGGCGCATCCGGTCGAGTGCCTCGCGCACCTTCGGCCAGTCCTCCTCCGGCCGGCCGGCCTTGTCGAACGGCTCCCAGATCTCGCTGACGAAGAGCTCGACGAAGGTTCGCGAGACCTTCTCCGAGGCGCGCCGCAGCTCGGCCGCGGTCTCCACCGCCGCCTGCGGCGAGACTCCGAGCTCGACCAGGGCGGTGCCGGCGCTCTGCAGGCGGGGGCTGATCACCTCGACCTTGCCGTCGGGCAGCTGGCGCAGGATGCCGAGCTTTTCGGTGCGGGCCAGCAGCTTGGGGTCGAAGGTCTCGACGGCCCAGGCGGCGGCGAGCTCCTCGGTGTCGAAGATTTCTGGCGTCTCGTCCTCGAAGGGGGCGCGGACGGCGCGGGCGAAGTCGACCATCTCCCGCGAGGAGCCCTCGCTCGACTCCAGCACGCGGCGGATCGCCTCGAGGTTGAGGCCCTCGGCCTGCATTTCGCGGGTCAGCTCGATCCGCGCGACGTGGTCCTCGTTGTAATAGCCGGTGCGGCCGTGGACCTCGGGAGGCGGCAGCAGGCCGCGCGTCTGGTGGGCGCGGATGTTGCGGATGGTCATCCCCGTCCGCCGCGCCAGCTCCCCGATCGTCATCTTGCCGTCGGGCTTGGCGTTCCGCCCTTTCCGACTGGTCATCGACCCATGGTAAGCGGGAAGCGCTGCCCGTTCATCTTCTTCGCCGCGTCCGAACAGAGAAATGCGATGGCCTCGGCGATGTCCTCGGCGGGGGTGAAGGTCGGGAACTCCTTGCCGGGCTCCTCCGCGCGCATCCGCGGGGTGAGGATCGCGTCGACGACGAGGATGTTGGCGGTCGCGTCGCTGCCTTCGAAGCCGTTGGCGAGGGCGAGGGTCCAGGCCTCGCCGGCGGCCTTCGCGGCGGCGTAGGCGGCGTTGGTGGCGGTCGGCGCCTGCGCCTGCTTGGAGGAGACGAGGACGAAGCGGCCGTGGGGGCTGGCGGCGAGCTGGTCGTGGAAGGCGCGGCTGGTGTGCTGGACGGTGCGGACGAGAAGGTCGTGCAGCAGTTCCCAGTCTTCGAGCGGCGCCTCCTGCAGCGGCTGCCCGCCGCGCCAGCCGCCGACCAGGTGGACGAGCCCGTCGACGCGGCCAAAGTGCTCGACCAGCGCCGAGCACCAGGCACGCGCGGCGTCCTCGTCGAGGAGGTCGACGGCGCGACCGTCCCAGCGCTCGGGCGGAAGGTCAAGATCGGCGGCGAGGGCGTCGAGCGCTTCCTGATCGCGACCGGCGCCGGCAACGGTCGCGCCCGCCTCAGCGAGTCGCTGGGCAACCAGCGGCCCGAGGCCCCCGCCAACCCCGGCGATCGCGATCACTCGGTCGGCCAAGTCGGTCACCCGTCCATCCTTTCATCCTGTTCCCCTGGCCGCGCAACCTTCCGTCTGCCGCGCTTGCGAACATATGTTCTATGGCAACTCCAACGCCGTCCAGCGTCCACACCCGTGAGCGAGCGGTAAATCGCCGGGTCCAGGGCGATATCGGCGAGCTTTCAGCGATGGAGTGGTTGGCGAGCAAGGGGGCACTGATCTGGGTTCCCTTCAGCCATAGCCCCGATGTCGATCTAATGGCCAAGCTGGACGACCAATTGCTCAGGGTCCAGGTGAAGACCTCCACCTTCCAGGCCAAGGCGAATGACGCTGGCGAGCGATGGAAAGTCTCCATTGCAACCAATGGCGGCAACCGCAGCTGGTCTGGCTTGACGAAGAAGTTCGACCATGCATTGGTCGACTACCTCTTTGCTTTAGTCGGCAATGGAAGACGGTGGTTTATCCCGTCCGCTTGCGTCGAGGCCGCTCGAGAGATCACCGTTGGAGGGACCAAGTACTCCGAGTTCGAGATCGAGCCAGGAACCTCCTTCGAAGCACTGATCTACTCAGAAGACGAGCCCAATACAATCGCTCCTCCACTTCTGGGGGAGTGCCAGAGCGGTCAAATGGACGTGACTGTAAATCACGCGGCTATGCCTACGCAGGTTCGAATCCTGCCTCCCCCATCAAGCGGTAGCCGTCAGGTGCTGCTGCGCCCGAAACGACAGATGACGATCCCGAAGGCGCCCTGTGAGGAAGCAGGTCTGCTGGCTGGTGGTCGGCTGCGCGTTCGGGCCGATGGACTGGGCCGGGTCCTGCTCGAGCGAATCCCGGAGGCGCCGGTCTAGCCCTCGGACGCTTGCAGCCTTGCCTTCATCTGCTCGTTGAAGGCGGTCAGGGCTGAGAAGGGGCGCATGAAGACGGTCAGCTCGCGGACGCGGCCGTCGCCGTCCAGCTCGAGGAAGTCGATGCCCTCCATCTCACGGTCGCCGACGGTCGCCTCGAAGCGCAGGACCATGGTGTCGCCGTCCGCCAGCTCGTCCGTGTAGGAGAAGTTCTCCAGGGTCGCGGAGACGTGGGTGAGCACAGCGGTCACGGTGTCGCGGCCTTCGAAGCCGCGGAAGAGGACGGGGCTGTGGAGGACGACGTCCTCGCACAGGGTCTCGGCGAGCAGATCCAGATCTTTGCTCTCAGCGGCGCGGCGGAACGGGTGGGATCCGGCCATCGCCTTCACTGTAGCTGGGCGCGGTGGAATACTCACGCGGTGCCGAGCGACCGTTTCTACTCGCGGCTGTCCCATTCCCTCGGAGCGAAAGGTCTGCGAGCGGTAGGCAAGCTGAACGTCCCCGTCTACCGACTCAGCGGCGGGCGCATCGGCGGCAAGGTGGGCGGAGGCCCCGTGCTGCTGCTCACCACGACCGGGCGCAAATCGGGGGAGCCGCGGACCGCGCCGGTCCTCTACCTCGCCGACGAGGACCGCTACGTCGTCATCAACACCAACGCCGGCAGCGCGAAGACGCCGGCCTGGTCGCTCAACCTGCGGGCGAATCCCGAAGCCGAGATCGAGGTCGGCCGCAAGCGGGCGAAGGTGCGGGCGCGGCTGGCAGAGGGCGAGGAGCGCGCTGATCTCTGGCGCCGCCACATGCGGCAGTACGAGGGCTGGGATTACTACGAGTCGAAGCTCGACCGCGAGGTCGGCGTCTTCGTCTTAGAACCCCGCGCTTAGCCCGTCTAGCTGGCTTCGCGGAGCATCTGCGCCTCTGGCAGGCGCTTCAGCTTTTTCAGCGTGTTGTTCTCGATCTGGCGGATCCGCTCGCGGGTGACGCCGAAGGTGCGGCCGACTTCCTCCAGCGTCAGCGGCTCGGCCCCCGAGAGGCCGTAGCGGAGTTCGATCACCCGACGCTCGCGGTCGGGCAGCGCTTCCAGCGCTTTCTTCACGCCCTCCTTCTGCAGGTGCTCGCTCGCTTCCTCGAAGGGCTCCAGGACCGCGTCGTCAGCGACGAAATCGCCGAGCTCCGATTCGTCCTCGTCGCCGACCGGTTTCTCCAGCGAGACCGGCAGCTGGGCGACGCGGAGGATGTCGCGGACGTCGGAGACCGGCCAGCGCAGCTCTTCGGCGATCTCGGCCGGCTCCGGCTCCCGGCCCAGTTTCTGCACCAGCTGACGTTCGACGTGGGCGACCCGGTTCAGCTTCTCGACCATATGCACGGGGATGCGGATCGTGCGCGCCTTGTCGGCGATTGCCCGCGTCACCGCTTGGCGGATCCACCAGGTCGCGTAGGTCGAGAACTTGTAGCCGCGGCGGTAGTCGAACTTCTCCACCGCCCGGATCAAGCCCAGCGAGCCCTCCTGGATCAGATCGAGGAAGCTCAGCCCGCGGCCCAAATACCCTTTCGCGATCGAAACGACGAGGCGCAGGTTCGCCTCCACCATCTGCCGCTTCGCCAGCATGTCGCCGCGCTCGATCCGTTTCGCCAGTTCGACCTCCTGCTGCGCGGTCAGCAGCTCGACCTGGCCGATCGCCCGCAGGTAGAGCCGCAACGAGTCGAGGCTTGGCTCGACGGTCAGGTCGAGCTCTTCTTTTTTCGCCGAGCCGCTGTCGCCGCTGCGCTGCGCTTTGTGAGCGCTGACGCCGTCCTCGGCGATGACGTCGATTCCGTGCTCGACCAGGTGGGCGTGGAGCTGGGAGACCTGTTCCTTGGTGATCTCCACCTCCTCGAGTGTCGAGGTGATCTGCTCGAAGGTCAGGTAGCCGCGCTCGCGACCGAGGGTGATCAGGCCCTGGAGCTCGTCGATCTCGCCGATCGGGCTCGGCTCCTGGTCGCGCTCGACCACCTCAGCGGTCTCCAACGGTTCGATGCTCACTGCTTCCTCTCCCCTATCTCCCGCGGCCGGCCCTAACGCTCCAACCGCGCCGGATTATAGGCGGAAAAATCTCATCAACGCCCGAAGAGCCCCGTCGCTTACTATTCGTTAGCCGATGGCCAGTCAGACGACCGCCACTCCAGCCGCCCCCGATGTCCAAGCGTCCCTGCCCGCGACGCAGGTGAGCCTTTCGCGCGTCGGCGTCACCGGCGTCGAGAAGGTGATCCGGGTCAAGACCAATGGCGCCGAGAACCTCTTCTACGCGGAGTTCGAGTGCTTCGTCGACCTCAATCCGCAGCAGGCAGGCGTCCACATGTCGCGCTTCGAGGAGATCGTCGGCGAGGCGATCGACGAGGTGGTCCTCGGCGAGGCCTTCAAGGCCGAGGTGCTGGCTGCCCACGTCGCCGAGAAGGTGCGCGAGCGCCAAGGCGGCGAGCGGGCCGAGGTCTCGGTCACGGCGCGCTACCCGGAGACCGTGAAGACGCCAGAGACCGGCAAGAGCACCCAGGAGATCTACGTCCTCTACGGCACCGCGGTCGCCTCCGCGCAGGGGACGCGCACCCTCACCGGAGTCCAGGCCCAGGGGATGACCGCCTGCCCCTGCGCCCAGGAGATGGTCGCCGGGCTCGCCCGCGAACGGCTGACGGACGACGGCTTCGACGCCGAGCAGGTCGAGCGGATCGTCGACCTGGTCCCGATCGCCACCCACAACCAGCGCGGCATCGGCACCCTCCACGTTGGCTGCCCCGAGGGCGGCCCGGCATGGATCGAGGCGCCGGAGCTGCTGCGGATCGTCGAGAGCTCGATGAGCTCGGAGATCTACGAGCTGATGAAGCGCTCCGACGAGATGTCGGTCGTCGTCAAGGCCCACGAACACCCCCGCTTCGTCGAGGACTGCGTCCGCGAGATGGTCCGCCAGGTTGTCGAGGGCTACCCCGACCTTCCCGAGCAGACCTTCGTCATGGCCCGCCAGGAGAACCTGGAGACGATCCACCGCCATAACGTCGTCGCCGAGCGGTACGGGACCCTCGGCGAGCTGCGGGCGGAGCTGCAGAACGACAAGCACGAGGCGCATCACGTGACGATGCGCGAGTGGCTCGAGGCTCCGGCCGCTTAACCACTCCGAGATCGTGGGGGTTATAGCCCCCTCGAGTTCGGAGTCGCTACGCCGTCGATTTCACTTTCCTTGCGGCTCGTTCGCGCTCCAGCTCCTCGATCCGCTTGCGGAGGCCGAAGAAGTAGTCGGCGCCGCTGATCACGGTTACGGCCAGGGCGATGTAGACGAGGATGTCGACGCCTAGTGGGGCTGGGTTGGTAGCTATGAGAGCGAATATCGCGGCGATCTGGAGGACGGTCTTCAGCTTGCCGAGCCAGCTGGCGGCGATCACGATGCCGCGCTCGGCGGCGATCGTGCGCAGGATCGTGACCGCGACCTCGCGGGCGATGATCACCATCGCCACCCAGGCCTCGAGCCGGTCGAGCGAGACGAGGGAGATCAGGGCGCCGGTGATCAGGAGCTTGTCGGCGAGCGGGTCCATCAACTTGCCGAAGGTGGTGATCGAGCCGCGCGAGCGGGCGAAGTAGCCGTCGAGCCCGTCGGTCGCCGCCGCCAGCGCGAAGACCGCGGCGGCGAGGGTGTCGCCGTTGGGAGTCTCGCCGAGCAGGGCGACGACGACCACCGGCACCGCGAGGATGCGAAGGAGGGTTAGGGCATTAGGCAGATTGAGCGGGAACACTGGCGGCGTCCTTCTTGGCGAAGTACTCCTCGCCCTCGATGCTGACCTTCGGCAGCCAGCGGTCCATCCACTTTGGCAGCCACCAGGCGCGCTTGCCCAGCAGCACCATCACCGCCGGCACCAGTAGGCAGCGGACCAGGGTCGAGTCGATCGCGATCGCCACCGCCAGCCCGACGCCGAACTCCTTCACCACCGGGTTGCCGCTGAGGACGAAGCTGGTGAAGACGCAGACCATGATCGCCGCCGCCGAGGTGATCACCCGGCCGGTGTTGGCCAGCCCTTCGACAACGGCGCGGCGCTCGTCGCCGTACTCCTCGAAGTGCTCGCGCATCTGCGTCAACAGGAAGACCTCGTAGTCCATCGAGAGGCCGAAGAGGATCGCGAACATCAGCAATGGCACGAAGCTGACGATCGGGATCGCGTGGTCGAGGCCGATCAGCGAGGACCCCCAGCCGAGCTGGAAGACGGCGGTGACGACGCCGTAGGCCGCGGCGACCGAGAGCAGGTTCATCGCCGCCGCCTTGACCGGGACCAGCAGCGAGCGGAAGGCGACCAGCAGGACGATGAAGCTGAGCGCGACGACGATCCCGATCATCAGCGGCAGCTTGTCGCTGATCTGGCTGGCGAGGTCGATGTAGCCGGCGGTCTGGCCGCCCACGTAGGAGCTGGCTTTGGTCCCTTCCAGCGCGCCGGGGATCGTTTCGTCACGCAGTTCTTCGACCAAATCGACGGTTTCGTCCGCCCACGGCTCGGATTTCGAGATCACGGTGAAGACCGCGGCCGTGCCCGCCTTGTCGAGGCTCGGTTCGGAGACGGCGGCGACGTCGGGGGCGCCGCCGACCGTTTTCTCCAGCTTCGGCAGCACCTGTTCGGCTTCCGCCGGCGAGCTGAATTCGGAGGCGATCAGCAGCGGACCGTTGACGCCGGGCCCGAAGCCCTTGTTGAGCGAGTCGTAGGCCTGGCGCGAGGTCGTTTCCTTTGGCAGCGCGCTGATGTCGTTCTGGCCCAGCTGCAGCTGGAGGACCGGCAGCGCGAGGACGATCAGGATCGCCAGCGCGACCACGGTCGCCGTCCAGGGCCGCTCGCTGACCCATTCCGCCCAGCGCCGCCAGCCATGCGGCTCCTTGTCGTCGGGGTGGGTCTTGCCGAGCTTGACCCGCAGCGAGTTGATGTGTGGACCGAGGGCGCCGAGCATCGCGGGCAGCAGCGTCGTCGCCGCGCAGACGGCGACGACCACCGCGACGGCGGCGGTGAAGCCGAGGGTGGAGACGAGCGGGATCCCGGCAAAGGCGAGCGAGCAGAGCGCGATCACGACCGTGAAGCCGGCGAAGACGACGGCGCCGCCGGCGGTCGCGGTCGCCCGCGCGATCGACTCGCGCAGCTCCATCCCGTCGGCCAGCTGCAGTTTGTGGCGGGTGACGATGAACAGCGCGTAGTCGATCCCGACTCCGAGGCCGATCATCGTCGCCAGGGTCGAGGCCACCCCCGGCACCTC
>DATFQO010000032.1:0-2581 GCA_035264245.1 Solirubrobacterales bacterium | reverse complement strand
CCCTCAACGGCAGGGACCGAGTGAAGAAGGGGATGCCACCCGCCCCCGAACAGACCGTCGAAACCGTGAAGGAGGACGTGCAATGGGCCAAGAGCCAAGCCAAATCCGCGAGGAGATAGAGGAGACGCGAGCCGAAATGGGCGACACCGTCGAGGCGCTCGCTTACAAGACCGACGTCAAGACCCGGGTCAAGGAGTCGATCTCGGACAAGCGTGAGCGCCTGATCGAGCAGGTTCAGGGCACCTCGCACAAAGTCGGCGAGGCGACCCCTGACGGGCAGCAGGTGAAGGAGGGGGCGCGGCAGGCCGTCGGGGTCGCGCAGGAGAACCCGCTGGGCCTCGCGATCGGCGGGATCGCGGCGGGTTTCCTCGCTGGGATGCTGCTGCCGAGCACGAAGGTCGAGGATGAAAAGGTCGGCCCGATCGCCGATCAGGTGAAGGAATCGGCGGCCGAAACCGGCCAGGAGGCGCTCGACCGCGGTCGCGAGGTCGCCAGCCAGGTTGCCGAGCAGGCGGTCGAGGGCGCCAGGGAAGTCAGCCAGGATGCGGTGCGGACCGCCAGGGACGCCGGCCAGGAGCAGGCGTCCGAGCTGAAGGACACCGCCCAGGAAAACGCGCACGAAGTCAAAGAGCAGGCGCGCACCTGATGAAGGAGGCCGGAGCGGGCTCCCTCGAGGAGCCCGCTCCGAGTTCTCCGGGGTTCCCGCGAGGTGATTTACGAACTCCGATGTAGGAGAAAACCGCTCGCGCCGGGCAGGGTCAGCGGCTAAGTTGGGGCGGTGACCGAGCTCGACGTCGACCTGACCGCGCTGCTGCCGGCCGATCTCCCGGACGGCCGGGAAATGGTTGCCGAAGGCAAGAAGATGGCGCGGGGCATCGAGCGCGCCCGCTCGTCCTACTGCGAGGAGAAGGGTGTCGGCTCCGAGCGCGAGTGGCGGGAAAGAGCGCGGCAAGAGGGGACTGTCTGCACCTGCATGAACATCGGCCTGCCCACCTGGGCGGAAACCCGCGAGGCGCTGGGGTCGATCTACGAAGACGCCCTCTCGCGCGGCGTACGGCCGCCCGACCGCTTCAACCTGATCGCCGAGCGGCGGATGGGCCTGCCGAAAGAAAAACGGGCCGAGGCCGCGCAGGAAACCGGGCCGGTGATGATGACCGAGCAGGACTGGTGGGAGCTGGCGCACACGGTCCCGATCGAGCCGGAGGCGGCTGACAACTCGATCGGCGGGCCAGGTTCGGTCGAAAACGCCGCCGACGCGCTGCGGGCAGGGGTAACCTCGATCGGCGTCCTCTCGCAGTACTCCTGGCGCTGGCCCTACTACGACGACGACGTCAACCAGACGACGCAGGTGCTGCGGGCGGCGGGGATGCTGGCGGCGTTCAAAGACGAGGGGGTCGTCTTCGACTCCTACCTGGAGGACGGCTATCCGGGCGTCTTCCACGACTACGCCAACTACGTCGGCTGGGCGATGGTCGAGCGCTACATCAGCGAAGATCTGGTCGGTGCCGCCTACTCGCCCTCCTGGGGCGGCCTGACGCAGAACCCGGTGATCAAGTCGGCGGTGACGCTCGCCCTCGAGGCCGTCAATTTCAACCGGGTTCCCTTCCTCTACACCCAGGGCGACACGATCGGCAACACCCCCGACTTCGATGCCAACATGGCGGTGCTGAACACCGATCTCCTCTTCACCAAGATGGTCGACATGCGCTATCGGCTCGGATCGGCGTCGATCGCCGTCCCGGTCACCGAGACCGAACGGATCCCGACCTGGCAGGAGGTGGCGACGGTGCAGACGATCAGCCGCCGGCTCGAGGACTACGTCCCGATCGTCGAGCCGGTCGTCGACTGGGCGCGGATCGAGGCGATGCGCGACCAGCTGGTGCGCGGCGGCAGGGCCTTCTTCGAGGCGGCGATCGGCGGCCTCGCCGGGGCCGGGATCGACACCCGCGACCCGGCCCAGCTGCTGCTTGTCCTCAAACGCCTCGGCTCGACCCGTTGCGAGGAGCTGTTCGGAGCCGGCGCGGCCGATCCGGAGTTTCCCCGCGGTCGCCGGCCGGTGCTGGAAACGGACCTGGTGAGGAAGACGATGGAAGAGCGGGAGCGGCTGCTGGTCGAGCTGCGGGGCCGTTGCGAAGAGGAGGCGATCCGCGGGATGAAGGTCCTCGTCACCTCGACCGACGTGCACGAATTCGCCGAGTTCCTGCTCAGCTCGACGCTGACGGCGGTCGGCACCGAGGTGATCGACTTCGGCGTCAACCGCGACCCGGAGGACATCGTAAAAGCGGTAATCGAGACCGACGCCGACGCGGTTGTGATCACCACCCACAACGGGGTTGCCCGGGCCTTCGGTCAGCGCCTGATGAAGGAGCTCGACGCGGCCGGGGCCGGGGGGATGGCCGTCTTCATGGGGGGCGTCCTCAACGAAGACGTCGCCGGCTCCGACGTGCCGATCGACGTCAGCGCCGACCTCAACGCGAACGGGATCGCGACCCCGGGGACGATCGACCGCCTGGTCGACGCGCTGGTCGAGCGCCGGGCCGGCGGCGTCGCCGCGTGAAGCGCGCGTGAGCGTCGTCGCGCT
>DATFQO010000031.1:0-3031 GCA_035264245.1 Solirubrobacterales bacterium | reverse complement strand
GTGCCTAGCTTTGATCTGGAGTCCGGCTGCCGAGGCGAAACCCAGCTGCGCTGGCAAGCCCGCGACGATCGTCTCCAACGCCGCCAAAATCACCGGCTCCAAAGGCCACGACGTGATCGTCGCCGGAGCCGGCGACAACGCGATCTACGGCGAAGGCGGCAACGACACGATCTGCGGCGGCGAGGGCAACGACGCAATCTTCGGCGGCCGGGGCAACGACGATCTCTTCGGCGAGGGGGGCAACGACGAGCTCAATGGCGAGCGCGGCTCCGACGACCTCGACGGCGGAGCGGGCACCGACCGGCTGATCGGCGCAACCGGCAACGACGAGATGGACGGAGGCGGAGGCGACAGCGATCAGGTTCTCGGCGGCCCCGGTGACGACTCGCTCTCGGGAGGTGAGGGCGACCTCGATGTGCTCGAGGGCGGCCCAGGCATCGACTCGATCGACGGCGGCCCCGGCGCCCACGACATCGCCTCCTACGCGGGCACCGGCGGCGCGGTGAACGTGGACCTCGGTGCCGGCACCGTCAGCGGGGCCGAGGGCGAGCACCTGTCGGGGATCGAGGACGCGATCGGCGGCTCCGGGGACGACACGCTGAACGGCGCATCGGGAACGGAGAACCGTCTCGACGGTGGGCCGGGGGACGATCACCTCGTTGCCGCGGGAAGCGGAGACGAAGCCTTCGGCGGGCCTGGGAGCGACAACTGCGAGGGATCCTTTGCGGCGGAGGCGTCGTGCGGTTCGATGCAGGGAGCGCTCGGTACCGCCGTTGAGCGATACCGCAGCATCGACGGCTCCACGAGCCTGGTGATCACCGGCAAAGAGGACGTCGACGCCGTCGCGGTCGATTACGGCGGCGGCACCTACACGATCCGACCCGAACCGGGCGGCAACGAAGTGGTGCTCGGCGACGAGACCTCGGACTCCTGCGTTCACGCCATCTCCGCCAGCTGGATCACCTGCCAGGGACCCGTCTCCACGATCATCGCCTCATTGGGTGGCGGCAACGATTCCCTCGCCGTCGCCGCAAGCGTTCCGGCGGGGGTCGCGGTGATCGCAGACGGAGGCAAAGGCAGCGACACGATCCTCGGCGGCCCCGGCGACGACACTCTCTACTCGGGCGAAGACCACGACCCCGACACGCTCGAAGGAGGCGGCGGAGACGACGTTCTCTACGGCCTCAACATCTTCCATCCCCGCAAAGACAGCGGCGCGGCGAAAATGACCGGCGGACCCGGCGACGACCTGCTGATCGGCGGTCAGCCCTGTGACGGCGATCTCTTCGACGGCGGTCCCGGCGACAACGACAGCGCCTCCTTTGCCCGCGTCAACAACAGCGGCGTCTTCGTCCAGGCGACGATCAACGGCCCGGTCTCAGACCCCGACGTGGGCGGCTGCAACGCCGGCCACATCGACGGCAGCGTCGAGAAGATCGAGGGCTCTCCCGGCAAGGACATCCTCACCGGCGACAACGGCCCCAACACGCTCCTTGGCCGGGGCGGTGACGACCGCCTCGACGGGCAGGGAGCCTTTGACGACTGCGTGGGCGGCGCCGGCGACAACCAACTCGTCAACTGCGAGTACGCAAACGAAGGCGCCCGCTCCAAGCACAAGCGCTCGCCCCGCCGCCGTGTGGCGATCTTTCACCGCAGCGCAGCCCAGCGCTGAGTAAAAACAAGGGGTCCCCTGGGGTACCCTCTTACAGATGCCATCTCTCGGAGGGCAGGATTACCTCGTCTCTCTAGTAGTCGCCGGCCTCTTCGGGTTGGGCCTGCTTGCAAGCTGGTTTGGCTTGCGCCAGAGGTAGGGGCGATCACGCTCTGGTTAACGAGTTGGAGGCATCGCGGATGATCGGACAGGAGCGCACGCTGCGTCTTGGCCGTTTCGGACTAACCGCGGCGCTCTGCTTATCTGCGGCCACCCTGCTGGCCGGGTGCAGCTCCTCATCGGGTGTCGGACCTGAACCTTCGCCAGGAGTTGACGCACAGCCGATCGTCCGCACGCGGATGGTCTACCGCGAGCCAGGAGCACGACGCCTTGAGCCTGCAGTCCCAGGTTCCGGCGCAGCATCGGTGTGCGCCAAGCGCAGCGGGCTCGCCACCATCAAGTTCGCGCCTGATGTCCCTCTTCCCCGTTGCATCCAGGCACCCGCTTCTGCCCGGCTGAGGCTGGTGAACCGCACCGGGGCCTATGCCGCTGAGCCGCGCTCTGTCACCTATCGCTTTGCCGGATTCGCGGGCTCGATCCGACCGGATGAAGCGGTGGTACTCGCGGGGCCGATCGGCAGCTATCTGAAGCCCGGTCGCCACTTGATCGGAGTCCACGGTGCGCCAGGGCCAGCCGTGATCGAGCTGTCGGGAAGCAACTGACCACTTTCACCGCAGCGCAGCCCAGCATTGAGGGTTGGAACATATGCACCTCCGGTGCGCGCTTCGATGCCCCATATGCGGAGAAAGATCCTCTTCCTGCTCGCGCTGCTCGCGCTGAGCCAGGTCGCTGTGCCTGCGCCGGCTGACCCGGGCCGTGGGCATCTTGGGGTTCGAGCCAAGGCGCGCGCAAGTGGAAGCGGCCCCCTGAATCTGCTGCTGGTCGGCAGCTCCGGTCCCGATCGTATCCGGGTCACTCTGAGCGCCGACGGCCAGACCTACGTGATCTCTTCCTCCAATCCGCTGGTGGCCGACGGCGAGGTCTGCTGGAACTCCGAAGACCAGCCGGAAGTCCTCGCCTGCGAGGCCAAGGTGATCGCCGGCATCACCTTCGAGGGGCGCGCGGGGGACGACATCGCGACCATCGGGCGGCGCGTCCCGGTGCCGACGACGTTGCGCGGGGAAGCCGGCGACGACAAGCTGACCGGCGGCACCGATGCCGACGAGCTGCGAGGCGGCGTCGCCTCCGACACCCTGCTCGGCCGGGGCGGTGACGATGCCCTCTACGGCGGCCCAGGCGAAGACACCTTGATCGGCGGCGGCGGCGAGGACCGCTGCGTCGGCGGCTCGGGCGCCGACAGCGCTTCCTCTTGCGAGCGCG
>DATFQO010000030.1:0-10283 GCA_035264245.1 Solirubrobacterales bacterium | reverse complement strand
CCGCTTCAGCGAGTCCTGGCCGAGGGCGCCGACGTTGCCGACGACGATCGAGATCGCCGCCAGCGCCGCCAGCGCCGGCTGCCAGTCGTCCAGCTGCGAGCCGAGGGCGACGTCGAAGAAGCGGAGGAAGACGGCGAAGGCCGCGGCCTTGGTCGCCACCGCCATGAAGGCGGTGATCGGGGTCGGCGCCCCCTGGTAGACGTCGGGCGTCCACTGGTGGAAGGGGGCGATCGAGGTCTTGAAGGCGAGGCCGACCGCGGCCATCGCGATCCCGATCAGGATCAGCGGGTCGCCGTCGAGGCCGTTGCGGGCGATCCCGTCGGCGATCCCGGCGAAGTTGGTCGCGCCGGTGCCGCCGTAGATGAAGGCCATCCCGTAGAGCAGCGTCGCCGAGTCGACCGAGCCGACGATCAGGTACTTCAGCCCCGACTCGAGCGAGCCCTCGCGCCGCAGGTTGGTCGCGCAGAGGATGTAGAGGGGGATCGAGAGCATCTCCAGGGCGACGAAGAAGCTGACCAGGTTGGTCGCCTGGGAGAGCAGCACCATCCCCAGCACCGAGCCGAGCAGCAGCGCGTGGTACTCGCCCGAGCCGGCTTCCTCGGTCGCCCGCTCGCGCAGCGAGAGGACGACGCAGAAGGCGGCCATCAGGATCGCGATCAGCGAGATCGAGATCGCCAGGTCGTCGAGCCGCAGGGCGCCGGTGACGAGCGTCTTCGGGTCGTCCCACTGCGAGATCAGCAGGCCGGCCGTGACGCCGAGCGCGATCGTCGTCAGCAGCGGCGCGCTCCGCCGCAGCGGCTTGAAGACGGCGCTCAGCAAAACGACGCAGATGCCGACGCTGAGGGCGATGATCGGCGCGATGCCGGCGTAGTCGATGTGTGGCTCGTGGAAGTTCATGGTTCCTTGCTCGCCAGCTGCGCCGCCGGCGCTTCGCCGCCCCTCACCTTGGCGACGGTCTTCTCGACGGTCGGGGCGGTCCGCTCGAGGATCAGCTGCGGGTAGAGGGCGAGGCCGAGGATGCAGAGCACCAGCGGCACCAGCACCAGGCCGTCGCGGACGCCGATCTCCCGTGAGAGCAGCCCCTCCGGCTTACGGTTGTGCATCGTCTGCTGGTAGAGGCGCAGGGCGTAATAGGCCGACATCGCGACGCCGCTGATCGCGATGAAGGCGAAGACGATCTTCGCCTGGAAGAGGCCGTTGAGGATGTAGAACTCGCCGATGAAGTTGGCCGAGCCGGGCATCGCCAGGGTCGCCAGGGCGACGATCAGGAACAGCGCCGCCAGCACCGGCGCCCGCAGCGCCATCCCGCCCATCTCGCGGATGTCTTCGCTGCCGGTCCTCTCTGCCAGGATCGCGACGATGACGAAGAGCGGGGCGACGACGAGGCCGTGGTTGACCATCTGCAGCACCGCACCGTCAGAGCCGTCGGCGCTGAGGGCGAAGATCCCGGCGGTGATGAAGCCGAGCTGGGCGACCGAGGAGTAACCGGCGATCAGCCGCACGTTGGTCTGGGTGAAGGCCATCACCGAGCCGTAGAGGATCGAGGCCAGGGCGATGACCAGGATCACCTCCTGGAATTCCACCGTGGCATCGGGGAAGAGCGGCAGCACGACCCGCAGGAAGCCGTAGGCGCCGACCTTGGCGAGGACGCCGGAGAAGACCGCCAGCGCCGGCAGCGGCGCCGCCCGGTAGGCGTCGGGCATCCAGCCGTGCAGCATGAAGGCCGGCATCTTGACCAGGAAGGCGGCGGCGAAGAACCAGAAGATCCACTGCTGGCTGCCGTGGCTGAGGCCGTGTTCGCCCAGGGCGGCGATCGAGAAGGTGATGTGACCGCCGTCGGCGGCGAGGACTGCGGTCGCGATCGCCGCGACCAGCATCAACAGCGAGCCGATCAGGGTGTAGACGATCATCTTCAGCGTCGCCGCCGATGCCGTCAGCCCGCCCTCCGCCGAGCGGTCGTGCCCCCAGGCGCCGAAGAGGAAGTAGAACGGCACCAGCATCAGGTCGAAGAAGAGGACGAAGAGCAGCAGGTCCTGGGCCAGGAACGAGCCCAGCGTCGCGGTCTCGGCTACCAGCATCAGGAAGTAGAAGGTCTTCGGTCGCTCCTGCTCGCGGAAGGCGGCGAAGGCGACCCCGCCGGTCCAGAGCACCGCGGTGAGCAGGATCAGGAAGAGGTTGAGGCCGTCGACGCCGAGGCTGTAGTCGACGCCGAGCCCGGAGATCCAGGGCTCGTCGACGGCGTACTGCAGGCCCGAGCTGTTGCCGTCGAACCCGATCGCGACCGCGATCGCGAGCCCGAGGGTGACGACGGTGCCCAGCACCGCCCACCAGCCGACCGCCTTCTTCGGCAGGAAGAGGCCGACGAGGCCGAAGACGAGCGGGGTCCAGAGGATCGCGCTGCTCATGAGCTGCTCAGCAGGAAGTAGAGGGCCAACCCGGCGAAGCCGGCGATCAGGAGCAGCGCGTAGCTGCGGACGAACCCGTTCTGGACGGCGCGGACGACGCCGCCGGCGCCGCGCACCGTCCCCTCGGTGCCGCTGACCAGGCCGTCGACGACGAGCCGCTCGAAGACGCGGTTGGCGAAGCGGCCGATCGCCAGCGCCGGGCGGACGACGAGGAAGTCGATCGCCTCGTCGAAGTACCACTTGTTGGCGAACAGGGTGTGGAGCGGGCGCAGGCGCGTTTCCAGCTTCCCCGGCAGCTCGGGCCGGGCGACGTAGAGGACGTAGGCGATGCCGATCCCGAGCAGGGCGATGGCGCCGCCGATCCCGAGGCCGACGTAGTCCTGTCCCAGCGAAGGCTCGATCGCCGCCAGCGGCGAGCCCTCCCAGACCGGATCGAGGAACCCGGTGACGACGTCGTCGACCCCGGGGATCTGGATCAGCCCGCCGACCAGCGCCAGCACCGCGAGCACGCCCATCGCGACCCGCATCGGCGCCGACTGCTCGGCGATGTGGTGCTCGGAGCCCGGGAAGCCGACGTCGGTGTCCTCGGCCTCGCCGGTGGCCGGGTTCTTCGGCGCCTCGTGGGCGACGTGGCCGGTCTCGATCAGCTCCTGCGCCTCAGCGCAGGGTTTCCCGGGCAGGACCCGGAAGACGAGCCGGAAGCTGTAGACGGCGGTCATCAGGGCGCCGACGTAGCCGAGCATGGTGAAGATCAGGTACATCCCGCCGCGCGCCTCGGCGAAGGCGAGGATCTCGTCCTTGGAGAAGAAGCCGGAGGTGCCGGGGAAGGCGGCGAGCGCGAGGGCGCCGCAGACGAAGGTGATCGAGGTGAACCGCATCGCCTTGCCGAAGCCGCCCATGCGGTCGATGTCCTGGTTGTTCGCCATCGCCGCGATGATCGAGCCGGCCGCCATGAACAGCAGCGCCTTGAAGAAGGCGTGGGTCATCAGGTGGAACATCCCGGCGCTGTAGGCGCCGATCGAGACGCCCATGATCATGTAGCCGATCTGGCTCATCGTCGAGTAGGCGATCGCCCGCTTCAGGTCGGTCATCACCAGCGCCATCGTCGCCGCGACCAGCAGCGTCGCCAGGCCGGTGAAGGCAGCGACGTCGGCAGCGGTGGGAGCCAGTTCGAAGAGGACGTGGGTGCGGGCGATCAGGTAGACGCCGGCGGTGACCATCGTCGCCGCGTGGATCAGCGAGGAGACCGGGGTCGGTCCCTCCATCGCGTCGGGCAGCCAGGTGTGGAGCGGCAGCTGGGCGGACTTGGCGAAGGCGCCGACGAGCAGCAGCAGGCAGATCGCGGTGATCGACCACTCGTTGGTGGTGAAGGTCTCGGGCGCCCGCTCGAAGACCGTGCCGTAGTCGAAGCTGCCGAGTTCGCGGAAGATCAGGAAGGCGGCGAGCACGAGGCCGATGTCGCCGACGACGTTGATCACGAAGGCCTTCATCCCGGCCCGGGTCGCCGTCTCGCGCCGGTACCAGAAGCTGATCAGCGCGTAGGAGGCGAAGCCGACGAAGGCCCAGCCGACCGTCAGGAGGACGAAGTTGCCGGCGAGGACCAGCAGCAGCATCGAGAAGACGAAGAAGTTGAGGTAGCTGAAGAAGCGGTGGTAGCCCTCGTCGGACTGCATATAGCCGTAGGAGTAGAGGTGGATCAGGGTCGAGACGCCGCTGACGACGAGGACCATGAAGACCGAGAGCGGGTCGACGAAGATCCCGAGCTTGATGTCGAGCCCGGCGACGCTGGCGTAGTCCCAGAGCGCGGAGGCGTGGTGGCGCGCCTCAGGGTCTTCGCCGAGCAGGCTGAGCAGCGCGCCGATGCCGCAGGCGAAGGCGAGGCCGATCGAGACCGTGCCGACGACCCCGGCGACCTTGGCCGGCAGTGCCCGGAAGCCGAGTCCGATCACGATCGAGCCGAGCAGCGGGAAGAGCAGGACCAGCCAGGCCCAGGCGGTGGCGCTCATCCGCGCAGCTCCCGCAGGTCGTCGACGTTGAGCGGCAGGCGGCGGCGGAAGATGGCGACGATCAGGCCGAGGCCGACGACGACCTCGCAGGCGGCGATCACCATCACGATCACCGCGAAGACCTGACCCTGGCCGTTGCCGACCATGCGGCTGAAGGCGACAAGCGCGAGGTTGCCGGCGTTCAGCATCAGCTCGAGGCAGAGCAGGATCACCATCGGGCTGCGGCGGATCAGGACTCCCATCGCGCCGGTGGCGAAGAGGAGGGCGGAGAGGACGATGAACCACTCGGTGTTCATGACGCCTCTCGACGGTTGGAGGCCAGGACGATGGCTCCGACCGCGGCCAGAAGCAGAAGGATCGAGCTGGCCTCGAAGGGGATGAGGAACTTCTCCAGCAGCAAGTGGCCGATTGCTGCTGGGTCACCGAAGCCAGCCGGGACGTCGGGGCCCTCGGTTCCGAGGGCCAGCAGAGAGGAGCTGAGGACGGCTACCGATAGCTCTACGAAAAGGGCGATGCCGAGGAGGGGGGCGAGGAAGCGCTGGCCGGGGATCGGCTCCCAGGCGGACTCGCCTCCTCCGCCGACGTAGGCGACGACGAAGACGTAGAGGACCATCACCGCGCCGGCGTAGACGACCACCTGGGCGGCGGCGACGAAGGCCGAGGTCAGCAGCAGGAAGAGCGCCGACAGCGAGAAGAGGTGGACGATCAGCGCCAGCACCGAGTAGAACGGATTGCGCATCGCGATCACGCCGAGCGCCCCGCCGAGGGCGCCGAGCGCCGCGGTGAAGAACAGCACCTCTTCCACCGCTACTCGCCCTCGCTTTTCAGCGGCGTCCGCTCGATCGACTCGGCGAGCAGCATCTCCTTGGTGAAGATCAGGTCGCGGCGGTCGTAGTCGGCCATCTCGTAGTCGTGGCCCATCGTGATCGCGTCGAACGGACAGGCGATCTCGCAGTAGCCGCAGAAGATGCAGCGGCTGAGGTTGATCTCGTAGACGGCGGCGTAGCGCTCGCCGGCCGAGACCCGCTCGCCGGGGATGTTCTCCGCTGCGACGACGCGGATGCAGTCGGCCGGGCAGGCGGCGGCGCAGAGCGAGCAGCCGACGCATTTCTCCAGGCCGGTGTCCTCGAACTTGTGCAATTTGTGGCGGCCGCGGAAACGCGGGTAGACCGGGGCCTTCTCCTCGGGGTACTCGATCGTCATCGGCCCCTCGATCAGCCGCGCCATCGTCGTCTTCAGCCCGCGCAGCGTCTCGCCGAAGGCGCGGTAGGCGCCGCCGACGCCGCCCGGCTCGGGCCCGCGCTGGACCTCGACGACGTCGATCGAGTCAAGGTAGGAGGCCGAGCGCGGGTCGAACCCGTCGCCGTTCTTCGCCGCGCTCACGTGAACACCACCACCAGGACGGCGGTGACGAGGACGTTGAGGGTGGCGAGCGGCAGCAGCACCTTCCAGCCGAGGCTCATCAGCTGGTCATATCGAAGACGCGGCAGCGTCGCCCGCACCCAGATGAAGAGGAGGACGAGGCCGAGCATCTTGGCCAGCATCCAGATCGGGTCGAGGAAGCTCGGGCCGGGACCCATCCAGCCGCCGAGGAACATCGCGGCGGCGATCCCGGAGACGACGAGGATCTCCATGTATTCGACCAGCAGGAAGGAGCCGAAGCGCATCCCGCCGTACTCGGTCATGAACCCCTGGACCAGCTCGGCGTCGGCCTCGGGCATGTCGAACGGGGTGCGGTTGGTCTCGGCGAAGCCGGCCAGCATGAAGATCAGGAAGCCGACGATCTGGGGGACGATGAACCACATCTCTCCCTGCGAGTGGACGATCGAGACCAGCGAGAGCGAGCCGCTCATCAGCACCACGCCGAGCAGCGCCAGCCCCATCGAGACCTCGTAGGAGATCAGCTGCGCGGCCGAGCGCATCGCGCCGAGGAGGCTGTATTTGGAGCCCGAAGACCAGCCGCCGAGCAGCAGGCCGTAGAAGGCGATCGAGCCGACGGCGAAGAAGTAGAGGATCCCGATCGGAACGTCGATCCCGTAGAGCCCGACCCCGTCCTGGACGTCGCCCCAGGGGATGATCGCCAGCGAGAGCACGCCGGCCAGGACCGGCAGCAGCGGGCCGAGGATGAACAGCGTTTTGGTCGCGTTCTCGGGCCGGAACGACTCCTTGGAGACGAGCTTGCCGACGTCGGCGAGCGGCTGCAGGAGGCCGTAGGGGCCGACGCGGTTGGGGCCGTAGCGGTGCTGGAAGCGGCCGATCAGCTTGCGCTCGAGCACCGTCAGCAGCGGCAGCACGCCGAAGATGACGGCGAAGATGACGATGCTCTTGACGATCATGATCCAGGTCGCTTCGGCGAACTGGGTGTCGGCGAGGGGCAGCATCAGGCGCCGACCTTCTCGATCTTGACCTGGACCGGGCCGCCATTCAGCAGGGCGTTGGCGTTGCCGCCGAGGACGCCCTCGGCGAGGAAGCAGACTCCCGGGCTGACCCGCTCCTTGATCAGCACCGCCGCGGTGATGCTGGAGCCGTTCTGGCTGATGCGGATTGCCTCTCCGTTCTCGAGGTCGAGGCGTTCGGCGTCTTTCGCGGAGAGCTCTAGACGCTGGTGCGGGGTCAGGAACTTCAGCGGGGGATTGAGCTCGGTTATCGGGCCGGCCCATAGGTCTCGGTAGGTGCCTAGGAGCAAAGAGTTGTCGTCTGGTGCCGTGGAGGGGGCCGCCGGGGGGGAGTCGGCGGACGCGACTCCGCGAGGAGCGGGGTTGGGCTGGACCATGCTGATTGGCGCGTCGCGCTGAGTGTCCGGCGACTCCCCCCCGGCGGCCCCACCCGGGCCCGGGTCCTCGGTTCCGGCTCGGTCGCTGGTGGACCCTTGGCGGTCTTGCCAGCGCAGGCCGCGGCCGCCCACCTGCTCGTCCTCGATGCCGTTGTAGAAGCTGACGGCGTTGGCTAGGGCTGCGAAGGCGGTGGGTTGGGAGTCGATGCGGGTGTCCAGGTCTAGCTTCGTGGCGAGGTTGGCGAGGACGTTGATGTTCGAGAGGACTTGCTCGGGGCGGGAGGCCGAGGGACGGACTCGCTGGAGGCGGCCGTCGGGGTGGGTGACGGTTCCGTCTTTCTCGGCGTGGGTCTCGAGTGGGAGGACAACGTCGGCCTTGGCGGTGGTCGCGTTCTCGTGCATCGAGAAGGAGACGACGAAGTCCGCCGCGGTGAGCGCCTCTTCCCAGGCTGGGGTGTCGGGGAAGTCGCGGAGCGGGTCGGCTCCGAAGAGGATCAGGCTCGTGATCTCTCCGGAGATCAGGGCGCTGCGGATCTCCTCGGTGGCCATGCCCGCCGCGGTCTCGCTCAGGCCCGGGCCGGCGTCGGGGAGGCAGCCGGCCTCGCGCAGGCCGCGGGCATTGGTCGTGTCCGGAATCTCCAGCAGGCCGGCGCCGTCCGCGGTGGCCATGCCCGTGGTCTTGGCGACCTCGAGCAGGGCCTCGGCGGCGCCGTCCTCCCGGACGATGCGCTCGCCCCAGATGACGACGACCGTGCGGGCGTCGCGCAGCGTCTCCGCAACGGGGCTGGCGACGTTCTCGTTGCCGCCGATCGCGCTTGCCAGCTCGGAGACGAAGTGGGCGGCCTGTCCGGGGGCGTAGCGGGCGATCGCCTCGGCGCCGCCGTCGAGCGCGGTCGGGCGCTCGGTCGCGACGACCAGCTTGGCTCCGTTGCGGCGGATCGCCTTGCGGACCCGCAGGTCGAGGATCGGGCTGCTGTGCAGCGGGTCGGTGCCGAGGACGAGGATCGCGTCGGCCTCGTCGATGTCCCGCACCCTGGCCGAGATCGACGGCTCCGCCAGCTGCCGCAGCACCTCGGCCTCGGGTCCCCGAGAGGGGCGCGAGTCGATGTGAGCCGACCCAAGCGCCTCGCGCATCAGCTTCTGCAACAGGAAGCCCTCCTCGTTGGAAGCGTCGCCGATGATCGCCGCGACTGCAGAGGAGGCGGGGGTGGTCCTCTCCGGACCCTCCCCGCTGTTGTCCGTAGAGGACCACCCCCGCCTCCCCCCACCTTCGGCGCGCAGACCCTCGGCGACCTTCGCGATCGCGGTCTCCCAGCCGACCTCGCCGCTCTTCAGCCGCGGCCCGCGCACCCGCTCCGGCGCGTCGAACATCTCGAACCCGTAGCGGCCGCGGTCGCAGAGCCAGCCGTCGTCGACCTCGTGGTTGTCGCGAGAGATCACCCGTTTGACCTTCTCGTCGCGGACGGTGAAGCTGACGTTGCACTGGCTCGGGCAGAGCGTGCAGACGGAGCCGGCGTGCTCGATGTCCCAGGGCCGGGCGCGGAAGCGGTAGGTGTAGTTGGTCAGCGCCCCGACCGGGCAGATGTCGGTGATGTTGCCCTGGAAGGGAGCGACGTAGGGCCGGTCGTCGAAGGTGCCGACGTAGGTGCGGTCGCCGCGCTCGATCAGCTGCAGCTGCGCGTCCTCGGAGATCTCCTGGCTGAAGCGCACGCAGCGGTAGCAGAGGATGCAGCGCTCGCGGTCGATCGCGACCAGCGGCGAGAGCTCGATCGGCTTCTCGAAGTGGCGCTTTTCGTCGATCACCCGGCTGCGCCCGGGGCCCCAGCCGTAGGAGATGTCCTGCAGCGGGCATTCGCCGCCCTTGTCACACACCGGGCAGTCGAGCGGGTGGTTGACGAGGAGGAACTCGACGATCGCGCTCTGCGCCTCCTTGACCTGCTCGGTGCGGGTGTGGACGACCATCCCCTCGCGCACCGGGGTCGAGCAGGAGGTCTGCAGTTTCGGGATCCCCTCGATCTCGACCAGGCACATCCGGCAGGCGCCGACCGGATCGCCGAGTTTCGGTTCGTAACAGAAGTAGGGGATCTCTACGTCGCCCTTGCGGGCGGCGTCGTGGAGCATCTCGCCCTCGACCGCGGGCACCTCGCGCCCGTCGATCGTGATCGTCACCTCGCGGCCGGCAGGGCTCACGTCGAGGCTCCCAGCGTCTCGGGGGCGCCGCGGACCACGGCGTGCGGATCGAGGACCAAATCCGGGTTGGCCATCACTGCCTCGAACTCGTCGCGGTACTTGCGGACCATCGCCCCGACCGGCATCGCCATCGAGTCGCCGAGCACGCAGAGGCAGTGGCCGATGATGTTCTGCTGGACCGAGCTGACGATGTCGAGGTCGATCGGCGTCGCCTCGCCGCGCACCATCCGCTCCAGCATCTTCACCGTCCAGTTGGTGCCCTCGCGGCAGGGGACGCACTTGCCGCAGGACTCGTGGTGGTAGAAGCGCGCCGTGCGCAGCGCCAGGTGCGGGATCGAGACGCGGTCGTCGGCGACGATGATCGAGCCGGAGCCGAGCATCGAGCCCGCCTCGGCCATCGCCTCGAAGCTGTAGGGGAGATCGAGGCCCTCCTCGGCGGTCAGCACCGGCGACGACGACCCGCCGGGGAAGAAGGCCTTCACCTCGTGGCCCTCCTCGGGGCCGCCGGCGAGGCCGAAGATCAGCTCGCGGGTCGGGATCCCCAGCTCGACCTCGTAGTTCCCGGGACGGCGGACGCCGCCCGAGATCGAGACGACCTTGGTCCCCGGCGACTGCTCGGTGCCGAAGCCCTTGAACCACTCGGCGCCGTGGCGGACGATGTGGGGGACGTTGGAGAGCGTCTCGACGTTGTTGATCAGCGTCGGCCCGCCGTAGAGGCCCTGGACCGCGGGGAACGGCGGCTTCAGGCGCGGGTTGCCGCGCTTGCCCTCGAGCGCGTCGAGCAGCGCCGTCTCCTCGCCGCAGATGTAGGCGCCGGCGCCGCGGTGGACGACCAGCTCGAGGTCGCGGTGGCAGCCGAGGATGTTCGTCCCCAGGTAGCCCGCCTCGTAGGCCTCGGCGACGGCGGCG
>DATFQO010000029.1:0-43188 GCA_035264245.1 Solirubrobacterales bacterium | reverse complement strand
TTCGGGTTGTTGACCTGGAAGCCGGCGCCCTGGAGGCCTTCGACGTAGTCGACCTCCGAGCCGAAGACGAACTGCATGCTGACCTTGTCGACGATGACGGCGACGCCGTCGACCTCGAAGACGTTGTCGTCCTCCTTGGCCTTGTCGAAGGCGAGCGCGTACTGGAAGCCCGAACACCCGCCACCGCGGACGGCGACGCGCAGAGCCTGCTCGGAGCCGTCCGGCTGTGAGCCGAGCAGCTCGCCGATCTTCTCGGCGGCCTTGTCGGACAGGGTGATTGCTGCTTGGGGCGTATCGGTCACTTCACAAAGTGTAGCTGGCCGTACGGTCCGGGTTGGTCGGCGCGTCTAGAATCGATCTGTGAGCTCGCCTGCCGAGACCGCGGTCGTCTGCGACACGACCGCCTACCTCCCCACCGACCTCGTTGCGGCCCGGGACATCAAGACGATCAGCCTCTACGTCTCGGTCGGCGACGTCCAACAGAAGGAGTCGGAGATCTCCGACTTCGACGAGTTCTACGAGCGGCTGCGGGCCTCTGAAAGCGGGGCGACTACGTCGCAGCCTTCGGTCGGCGACTTCCTCGCGGTCTACGAGCCGCTGCTGGCTGAAGGCCGAGAGGTGGTCTCGATCCATATCTCCGCCGGCATCTCCGGCACCTTCGAGGCCGCCGGTCAGGCTCGTGAGCGACTGATCGAGGAGGACAAGGGCGGCGAGCGACTGCACCTGATGGACTCGCGCACCGCCGCCGGGGGGATGGGGCTCTGCGCGCTCGGGGCCGCCTCTGCCGCGGCCGCGGGGGCCGACGCGGCGGGCGCGATCGCCCAGGCCGAGGAGGCCCGCGAGGACCTGAAGATGTGGTTCGCAATCGACACCCTCGAGTACCTGCGCCGCGGCGGCCGCATCGGCGGCGCCCGCGCCTGGATCGGCAGCGCCCTGAAGATCAAGCCGATCCTCACCCTCGAGGAGGAGATCACCCCGGTCGAGCGCGTCCGCACCCGCGCCCGCTCGCTGGAGCGGCTGCGCGGCTACATGCGCCAGCGGCACGAGTCCGGCGCCGACGGCTGGGTCGTCCAATACATCCAGGACAAAGAGACCGCCGACACCATGGTCGAAGACTGCTACGAGATCTTCGGCTGCGAGCCCGCGTTCGTCTCCGAGGTCGGCCCCGTCCTCGGCGCCCACGTTGGCCCTGGCCTGCTCGGCGTCGGCAGCGTCCGCACCGAGCTGGTCAGCTAGAAGCTCTAGCCGCGCCGGCGCCTGCGCAGCATCGCGCGCGCGCCGACCAGAAAACCGACCGCGGCGGCGCCGACGATCAGCTGCTGTTTGTGCTCCTCGACCTGTCGGCGCCAGTCAGTCAGCTCGTTGACCCGGCCGCGCAGGGCCTCGACCGAGGTGCCGAGCTGGCGGCGCCTGAGCTCGATGTCGCGGCGGATCTCCGCCGGGGAACGGCCGGGGGCACCGGTGCTCACGAGGTCTCCTTTTCGAGCATCTCCTTGGTCAGTTTCGCCTCTTCGATCGCCTGCTCGGGAACCGGCGGCGCGCCCGCCTTCAGCGCTTTCGAGGCGATCCAGCCGGCGAGAGCGGCGAGCAGCAGGAAGATTGCCGCGGTGACGAAGTAGCCGGCCCAGATGTTGCCGTCGAAGAGTTCTTCGCCCAGCAGCCAGGCGATCCCGTGCAGGATCATGATCAGCGCCAGGAAGGCGAAGGCGCCAGCCGCGGCGCCGACGGCGGAGCCTTTGAGGATCTTGCTGACTTTCTCGGAGACCTCGGCCTTGGCGAGCTCGATCTCCTCGCGGACCAGCACCGAGGCGTTTTCGGAGACCGCGACGACGAGGTCGGCGATCGAGCGGTCCTCCGGCGGCGGTGGCGGTCCCGGCGGCGGAATCGGGGGCGGGTTCTGCGGCGGCTCTGGCATCGCTGCTCCTAGTCCGGCGGATCTTCGTCGTAGATGCGCCGGTAGACCAGCGAAGCGACCCGGGCGGCGGCGATGCTCGCAAGGGCGCCGGTGGCGGCCAGCAGGCCGCTCCAGACGAGACGCTTGACCAGCTCGTTATCCACTAGATCGAACCTTTCCCCATGCGAAGTGGGCAGTAAACCATCTCAGCGCGGCTCCAGGCCGTCGCAGATCGTGGTGACAAGGAGATCCCGCGCTTGGTCGAAGTCTGTGTCGGTGGCGGGGATGGTGCCGAAGATCCAGCCGGAGAGCAGCTGCTCGATCGCCCCGTAGAAGGACATCGAGGCGAACATCGGCGCCACGTCGCCGCGGAACGCCCCGCTCTCCTGGCCCTCGGCGACGATCTTCGCGATCGACTCGTAGGCGCGGCGAATTTCCTCCAGGTGGGTCTGGCCGAAGGAGTTGGCGGCGCGGGTGACCTCGACGATGATCACCTTCATCAGCTCCGGATCGTGGCGGTAGGAGTCGAAGATGAACCGCGCCACCGCGCCCAGCTTCTCGCGCGGGCTGGCGCCGGTCTTGTCCGCCTCCTCGATCGCCACCAGCAGCAGCGACCAGCGCTCGATGAAGAGTTCGTTCAGGACCTCGTCCTTGGAGCTGAAGTAGTGGTAGACGAGGCCGTAGGCGACCCCCGCCTCGTCGGCGATGTCGGAAACGCGGGTGGCGTGGAAGCCCTGGCGGGCGAAGACGCGGATCGCGGCGTCGAGGATCAGGCGGCGTTTGTCGGCGGCCGGTGCCTGCGCCATCAGCGGCTCTCAGTCGGATCGGGCCAGGCGTAGGCGTCCGGCTGGCGGTTGGCGAGGGACGGCAGCGACTCGCGGACCCGGTCCTGCGCGGCGAAGTCGAGCTCGGCGGCGACGAAGCACACCCCGTCGGGGGCGGTGGCGAGGACGACGCCCCAGGGATCGACGATCAGCGAGCGGCCGAAGGAGCTGTAGTGCGGCGGCGCCTCCCCCCACTGGTTCGGTGCCAAGACGAAGAGCTGGTTCTCGATCGCCCGCGCCCGCAGCAGCACTTCCCAGTGGTCGCGGCCGGTGGCGAGGGTGAAGGCCGAGGGGACCCCGATGACCCGCGCCCCGCGCAGGGCGAGGATCCGGAACAGCTCCGGGAAGCGAAGGTCGTAACAGACGGTGAGGCCGAGGGTGGGCTCGCCGATCGACGCGGCAACGGCTTCCTCGCCGGCGCGCTCGAACTCGGACTCACGGTAGGAGATGCCGCCAGCGTCGACGTCGAACATGTGGATCTTGCGGTAGACGGCTAGGTCTTCTCCCCCGGGCCCGACGAGGACCGAGGTGTTCGAGGCCTTCTCGCCATCGAGGCCCCGCTCGGAGATGGACCCGGCAAGCAGGTGGATCTCGAGCTCGCGTGCCCAGCCGCGCGCCGCGGTCAGGCTCGGGCCGTCGAGAGGCTCGGCGCCGGCGACCAGTTCCTCGCCGCCGCAGAGCAGGTTCCACTTCTCCGGCAGGGCGACAAGTTCGGCGCCGTCGGCGGCAGCGGCGCGCACCAGCCGCTCGGCCGCGGCCAGGTTCCTGTCCTTGTCCCCGTTGGAATTGAGTTGTACCGCCGCTACCCGCACCGCGCGCCCTTCGTTGATTGACCAGTCAATCGGCAATCGCAGTATATGAACGCTTGAGGCGCCTTGACGGCTCTAGAGGTTCAGCTGGCGGGCGACGATCCAGTCGAACACGCGCGTGGGGATGAACGGCTGGATCCGCGCCTGGACCTGGGCGTCGAGACCGACCAGGTAGCGCGTCTTCGGCCGGCTCGATTCGAGCGCGTGGGCGATCGCCTTCGCCACCTTCTCCGCCGGGATGCCGCGTTCGGCGGTGTCTTCGATCACCTTGCGAAATTTGTCCAGCGCGGCTCCGTAGAGCAGGTTCGTCTGCGGGGACTTCGCTTCGACTTCCTCAGCTTTGCTCTGGCCGCGCTCCCAGATCGGGGTGTCGATCGAGCCGGGCTCGATGATCGCCACCTCGATCCCCCACGGCCGCAGCTCCTGGCGGAAGACGTCGCCGATCGCCTCGGTCGCGAACTTGGAGGCGTGGTAGGGGCCGGCGAAGGGGAAAGCGATCCGCCCGCCGATCGAGGCGAGGAAGACGATCCCCCCTTCGGCGCGGCGGATCTGCGGCAGCATCGCCTGGGTCACGGCGACGTAGGCGACGAGGTTCACCTCGAGCTGGTGGCGCAGGTCCTCGAGCGGGATCGTCTCCAGCGGGCCGGGGACGGCGACGCCGGCGTTGTTGACCAGGCCGTCGAGGCCGTCGTCGCTCTCCGCCTCGATCCGCGCCGCCGCGGCGGCGATCTGCTCGGGGTCGGTGACATCGAGGATGACGGGAACGAGATTCGCCGAAGCCTCGGCCCGCAGGCTCTCGGCGTCGGCCTCCTTGCGGACGCCGGCGAAGACCCGCCAGCCGGAGCCGTCGAGGCGCAGCGCGGTGGCGCGGCCGATCCCGGTGGACGCTCCGGTTACGAGGACGGATCTCACGTAACGGAGGCTACTGAGGCGTAACCTTTGACTTTCGTGAACGAGGCCATCAAGGACGACGCCGAGCGCAAGCAGGTCACGGTCCTGTTCGCCGACGTGAGCGGCTCGATGGACCTCGCCGAGCAAGAGGACCCGGAGGAGTGGCGTGAGATCATGCAGCGCTTCTTCTCGATGCTGGCCGAGACCGTGACCCGCTTCGAGGGCACCGTCGACAAGTTCACCGGCGACGGGATCATGGCGATCTTCGGCGCCCCGATCGCCCACGAGGACCACGCCCAGCGCGCCTGCTACGCCGCCCTGCGGATGCTCGACGACGTCGCCGAGTACGCGGGTGAGCTGCGCCGGGAGAAGGGGCTCAACTTCTCGACCCGGATCGGGATCAACTCCGGCGAGGTAGTCGCCGGCGCGATCGGCGGCGGCGCGGATTCCTCCTATACGGCAATCGGCCACACGGTCGGGCTGGCGCAGCGGATGGAGCAGCTGGCCGAGCCGGGCAAGGCCTACCTGACCGAGAGCACCGCCGAGCTGGCGCGCGGCTACCTCGACCTCGGCGACCTCGGCGAGTTCGAGATCAAGGGGGCGAGCCGGCCGGTGCGGGTCTTCGAGCTGACGGGGATCGGCCAGGCGCGGTCCCGCCTCGACCTCGCCCGCGAGCGCGGCTTCTCCCGCTTCGTCGGCCGCGAGCAGGAGCTCGGGCGGTTGGAGCAAGCCCTGGCGCGCGCCAAGGGCGGCGAGGCAACCGCGGTGGGCGTCGTCGCCGAACCCGGGATCGGCAAGAGCCGGCTCTACCACGAGTTCGCCCAGCGCTGCCGCGGCGAAGGGCTCGAGATCTTCGAGGCGCAGGGGCAGGCGCACGGCAAGTCGATCCCGTTCATGCCGATCCTGCAGATGCTGCGCGCGTTTTACGGGATCGACGACCAGGACCCCGAGCAGCTGGCGCGGGAGAAGATCGCCGGCCGCTCGCTCCTGCTCGACCCGGCCTTCGCCGATGCCCTGCCGCTGATCTTCGACTTCCTCGGCGTCCCCGACCCCGAGCGGCCGGTGCCGCGGATGGACCCCGAGGGACGGCAGCGCGCGCTCGCCGACTTCCTCTGCCGCCTGGTCAGCAACCCGGCCCGCCGCAAGATCCTGGTCCTGATCGTCGAGGACCTGCACTGGATCGACGAGGGCAGCCAGGCGATGCTGGAGGGGCTGGTCGAGGGACTGGACGGGACGCCGACCCTGGTCCTCGTCAACTACCGTCCCGAGCACCAGCCGGCCTGGGCCGGTTCGCCGCGCTACGAGACGGTCGAGCTGCAGCCGCTCGACCGCGCCGACACCGTCAAGCTGCTGCGCGACCTCGCCGGCGAGGATCCCTCCCTCGACGGGATCGACGAGCTGATCCACGAGCGCACCGGCGGCAACCCCTTCTTCATCGAGGAGATCGTCCGCGAGCTGACCGAGTCCGAATACCTGCAGGGCGAGCGCGGGTCCTACCGGCTGGCGAAGCCGATCGAGGACGCCGGGGTGCCGGTCACGGTCCAGGCCGTCCTCGCCGCCCGCATCGACCGACTGGATCCCACCGCGAAGCACCTCCTGCAGATCGCCTCCGTCGTCGGCAAGGAGGTCAGCGGCGAGGCGCTGTGGATGACCGCCGGTCACGACTCGGAGACGATGGAGCGGACGCTCGGCGATCTGATCGACGGCGGCTTCCTCTACGAAGCGGAGATCTACCCGGAGCGGGTTCTCGCCTTCCGCCATCCCCTCACCCGCGAGGTCGCCTATGGGACTCAGCTGGCCGAACAGCGCGCCGCGACCCACGCGGCGGCGGCGCGGGCGCTGATCGAGCTCGAACCGCCGGAGCGCTACGACGAGCTCTCGGCGCTGATCGCCGACCATCTGCGCCAGGGAGGCGAGACTCTGGAAGCAGCCCGCTGGTCCGCGCGGGCCGCCCACTGGGCCGGCCACAGCCGCCCGCGCGACGCCCTGCGGCTCTGGCACCAGGCGATGGAGCTCGTCGACGGGCTCGAGGAGGACGAGGAGACCGCGGCGATGGCGGTCCACTCGCGCCTGCTGCAGCTGCAGTACGCCTGGCGAATCGGCATGAGCCGCGAGGAGCAGGACAAACTTGCCGCCGAGGCGGAGGAGGTCGCGACCAGGAGGAACGACCTGCACTCGCTGGCCCTGCTGAAGGTGGCGACCACGGTGCGGCCCGGGCTGGAGCACCAAGGTCCCACCTGGATCGAAGAGGTCCGCAAGACCGTCGAGCTCGCGGACCGCGCGGGAGACCGGCACCTGCGGGCCGCCGTGCGAGGCGCAGGCGCCTACGCCTATCTCTGTGTCGCCGACTTCGAGGGATTCGAGGGGATCCTCGACGAAATGCTGGAGATCGTCGACGGCGACGGCTCGGTCGGCGCCGGCATCGTGCTCGGCAGCCCGATCGCCTGGGGGCTGATGGGCAAGGGGATGGTGCGGCGCGAGAAGCTCGAATTCGAGCAGGCCGAGGAGCTCTTCGAGCGGGCCCTGAAGTGCGCGCTGGAGGAAGACGACCCGGAGACGGCTAGCTGGATCCGCAGCAACCAGGCCAGCCTCCTGATCCGCAGGGACCCCGAGGCGGCGCTGGCGATCGCCCGCCGCAACGTCGAGCTGACCGATCGCCTCGGCGATGTCTTCTCCCGCAGCCTCGCCCTCTCCAACCTTGCCTGGACGCAGCTGATCGCCGAAGAAAACGAGGCGGCGCTGGAATCGATCGAAGAGTCGGAACGGCTCTACCAGGAGGCGATGGACAACCGCGGCGAGATGGACGGGTGGCGGGGCCAGCTCCGCGCCCGCGCCCTGACGCTGATCGGGCGGACGGACGAGGCCCTGGAGGTCGCGGAGGCCGCTGCCCGCGTCTCGCGCGAGCGGGGCATGCTCTGGAGCTACCCGGTGGCGATGCTGACGCTGGCGCGGGCGCGGGCGGCCGCCGGCGCGGGCGGAGTGAACGAGGCCTTCGAGGAGGCCGAGCGCGTCGCCCGCGAGACCGGGGCGACGACGCTGCTGATGGACATCGCGGCCGAGCGCGAACAGCTCGAGAGCGCCGGCACCGCTTACTGAGTGTCCTTCCCTAGCTGCGGCGCTCGAGCTCGGCGACCATCAGCTTCGTGTGCAGGGCGGCGATCAGGTCCTTGAGCGGCTGGGCGCCGGCTTCGAGCATCTCCACCACTCGCTCGGGCGGGACCTCGCCGGCGAGCCGTTCCATCACCACGTCGACCTCGAGCCGGACCAGCTCTTCGATCGCCGATTTGTAGCGCAGGGTGTCGTAGACGGTGAACCCGATCTGCTCGTCGTAGCCGCCGGCGCGGAAGCGGCTGATCGCCTCGATGATCGTCACGTCGGAGGGCGAGTAGCCGCGGCTGTTGGGAGTCAGGACCTCGAGCTCGGCGAGGCGGTCGAGGACGTCTTTGGGGACGCCATAGCGCTTGCGGACCTCGGCGGCGCTGGTGCGGGAGCGCTCCCCGGCGAGCGCCCGGTCGAGGATCTGGTCGCCGAGCGCGAGCATCGCCTCGGCCCGGCCGGGATCCTCGTCGAGGACCGTCTTGATCGCCTTCAGCGGCAGGAAGCGCTCCTCCTGCAGGCGCTTGATCAGCTTGATCCGGTCGACGAACTCCGGCGGGTAGTAGGCCATGTTGCGGCTGGTCTTGACCGGCTCGGGCAGCAGTCCCTCGCGCAGGTAGTGCTTGATCGTCGGCGCCGGGACGCCGGAGGCCTCGGCCAGTTCCCGCATCCGCAGCAGCCCATTGTCCTGTTGAGTACCTGGGGTGGCGTTGCTCACGCGCGGAACTCCCCCTGGGCCCCGGCGCTCGGACCGGCGGCGGCGCCGGACTCCTTCATCGCCGCGATCTGCTCAGCCGAGTAGCCGACCTCGGCGAGGACCTCGTCGGTGTGCTCGCCGAACGCGGGCGCGGGCCGGGTCGGGTCGGCTGGGGTCCGGCTCAACTTCACCGGGTTGCCGACCTGGCGGACCTTGCCAAGCTGGGGCTGGTCGAGCTCGACGACCATCTCGCGGGCCTTGACCAGCTCAGAGTCGAGCGCCTCGTCGAGGTCGAGGACCGGCTCGATGCAGCAGTCGTGCTCGTCGTTGAAGGCGAGCCATTCCTCGCGGCCGCGGGAGCGGAAGACGGCGGCGATCTCCTCCCAGGCCGGCGAGCCCGGCGCTTCGAACTGCTTCTCGATCAGGTCGGGGCGGCCGACGCCGTTGCAGAGGGCGGCCCAGAACTTCGGCTCGAGGGCGCCGCAGGTGACCCAGCCGTCAGATGCCTCGTAGGGCAGGTAACAGATCAGGCCGCCGGCGAGCTGCTGCTCGCCGCGGCGCGGCACCTCTTCGTCGCAGAAGTAGCGGCCGGCGACCATCGCCAGCCAGGAGAGCGCGCCGTGGGCCATCGAGATGTCGACCATCTGACCCTCGCCCGAGCGCTGGCGCTCGTGCAGCGCCGTCATCACCCCGAAAGCGGCCATCAAGCCACCGCCGCCGAGGTCGGCGATCTGCCCCGCCGACTGCACCGGCGGCCCGTCCTTGGCACCGGTCAGGCCGAGCAGGCCGACCAGGCCGAGGTAGTTCATGTCGTGTCCGGCCCGCTGGGCGTAGGGGCCGTCCTGGCCGTAGCCGGTGATCGCGCAGTAGACGACCGCCGGGTTCGCCTCGCGCATCCGCTCGTAGCCCACGCCGAGCCGGTCGAGGACGCCCGGCCGGAAGCCGTCGAGGACGACGTCGTGGGCGGCGACGAGGCGCAGCAGCGCGTCGATCCCCTGCTCGGACTTGAGGTCGAGGCGGACCGAGCGCTTGCCGCGGTTGAGCGAGAGGTAGAGCGAGGAGCGGGTGCCGAGCGGCTGCTGCTCGTCGCTGCCGTAGTAGGGCGGCGCCCAGCGGATGTAGTCGCCCATGCCGGTGTCCTCGACCTTCAGCACCTCGGCGCCGAGGTCGGCGAGCAGCAGCGAGCAGAAGCCCCCCGGCAGCAGCCGGGTCAGGTCGAGGACCTTGACGTCGCTAAGTGGCAGCGCGCTCACGCTTCTGGACCCCCAGCAGCTCCCGCGCCTCGGCGACGGTGGCGGCGCGGCGGCCGACGTCCTCGGCCATCTGCCTGGCCTTGGCGATCAGGTCGCCGTTGGAGCGGCACATCTCGCCGTTCGGCAGGTAGAGGTTGTCCTCGACCCCGGCGCGGACGTTGCCGCCCAGCACGAGGGCGGACGCGAGCAGCTTCCACTGGTCGCGGGAGATCCCGATCACCTGCCACTGGTTCGGACCCTCCGGGCCACCGGGGATCTGGTCGGACATCAGGGTGACGTTGCGCGGGGTCGGGCGGATGCCGCCGGTGACCCCCATCACCAGGGAGACCTGCAGCGGCGTGCGGTCGAGCAGGCCCATGTCGATCAGGGGGTCGAGGTTGGCGACGTGGCCGGAGTCGAAGCACTCGTGCTCGGGCTTGATCCCGAGCTCTTTCATCGCCGTGAGGAACTCGATGATCGTGTCGAAGCTGTTCTCGAAGACGGCCTTGAAGACGAAGTCCTTACGCCGAGAGCTGTACTTCGCGTAGTTCATCGAGCTCATGTTCAGCGCCGCGACGTCGGGCTTGCAGGCGCGCAGGTACTCGATTCGCTTCTCGATCGGGATCCCGATCGCCCCGGTCGAGTAGTTGACGATCACGTCGTCGACCTCGGCGAGGATCGCCTCGGTGATCGCCTGGAAGTCCTCGACCTCGTAGGAGGGGGTGCCGTCCGGTTTGCGGGCGTGGATGTGGATCTGCGAGGCGCCCTCGTCGACCGCGCGCCGCGCCTCCGCCGCGTACTCCTCCGGCGTGTAGGGGATCGCCGGGCACTGGTCGCGGTTGGCGATCACGCCGCTGATCGAGCAGCTGATCACCACCGGATCGCTGAATCGGCTCATCGCACACCTTGATGGGCGACTTTGTCAACCAATGGTTTGCAAATTCGCCCAGTCATACGGGCATCACGCCGTGGCGTTTCTTTGGTTTCTCGACGTGCTTGTTCCTCGACATCTGCAGCGCTTTCGCGATCGTCTGGCGGGTCTCGCGCGGATCGATGATGTCGTCGATCACGGCGTTGCCGGCGGCGATGTAGGGGTCGATCTGAGCGCGGACGGCGTTCAGCATCGCCTCGCGGGTCGCCTCTGGGTCCTCGGAGGCCTCGATCGCCGAGCGGCCGATGATTTCGACCGCGCCCTCGGCGCCCATCACCGAGATCTCGGCCCCGGGCCAGGCGACGATTAGATCCGGCTCGTAGGCCTTGCCGCACATCACGTAATAGCCGGCACCGTAGGCCTTGCGGACGACGACGGTCACCTTCGGGACCGTGGCGCGGCTGACCGCGTAGAGCATCTTCGCCCCGTGGCGGATGATCCCGGCGTGCTCGACCTTCGAGCCGACCATGAAGCCGGGGACGTCCTGAAGGAAGACGAGCGGGATGTTGAAGGCGTCGCAGAGGTTGATGAAGCGGGCCGCCTTGTCGGCGGAGTCGTTGTCGAGGATGCCGGCCAGGTGCTTGGGCTGGTTGGCCACGATCCCCGCCGGCTGGCCGCCGAAGCGGGCGAAGCAGGTGATCACGCTGCGGGCGAACTTCGGCTTCAGGTCGAACCAGTCGCCGTCGTCGACGATCTCGCGGATCACGTCGTACATGTCGTACGGCTGCCGCGGCGACTCGGGGACGATCTCCATCAGCTTCTCCGAGGCCCGCTCGATCGGGTCGGAGACGTCGAGGACCGGGGGCCGCTCCTCGCAGTTGCCCGGGAAGTAGGAGAGGTACTTCTTGACCGAAGCGATGCACTCCTCGTCGTCGGCGACCTCGAGGTCCCCCACTCCCGATTTGCGGCAGTGGACCTTGGCGCCGCCGAGGTCCTCCATCGAGATCTCCTCGCCGGTCACGGCTTTGACCAAGTGCGGGCCGGCGAGCGCCATCGCTCCCTGGCCGGAGACCATCGGGACGAAGTCAGAGAGGGCCGGGATATAGGCGGTGCCGGCTGCGCAGGGGCCCATCATCGCCGCGACCATCGGGATCACTCCCGACATTTCGACCTCCTCGCGGAAGAGGAAACCGGAGCCGGCGAAGAGCGACCCGGTCGCCTCCTGGATGCGGGCGCCGGCGCTGTCGAGCAGCCAGACGAACGGCATCCGCTTCTGCAGCGCCATCTCGCGCAGGCGGGTGACCTTGAGCTCGCCGGTCATCCCCATCGAGCCGGCCATCACGGTGAAGTCGTAGGCGGCGATGCAGGTGGCGCGGCCGTCGACGTCGCCCCAGCCGGTGACGACGCCGTCGGCGGGCGCCTCGACCCCGTCCATCGCCCGCTGGGCGAAATGCGGGCGGCCGTGGATGCCCATCTCGACGAACGTCCCCCCGTCGACCAGCAGATCGATCCGCTCGCGGGCGGTGAGCTTGCCGCGATCGTGCTGCTTGGCGATCTTCTCCTCGCCGCCGCCGAGCCGGGCCTTGGTGCGGCGCTCGTGCAGCTGCGCGGTCAGGTCGGCCAGCGGGGCGGTGCCCGGCAGCAGGTTCGGGGATTTCTCCTCGGTCGCCATCTCTACCGGCCTTTCCACTGCGGGTCGCGTTTCTCGAAGAAGGCGGTGACCCCCTCGACGATGTCCTCGGTGGTGAAGGTGAGCGAGAGCTGGGAGCGGAGGAACTCGAGCGCGTCGTCGAGTGCCATGTCCTGCTGGCGGTACATCGCGTCGTGGCCGAGGCGCATCAGCACCGGGCTCTTCGAGGCGAGCTTGGTCGCCCACTCGCCGACCGCGGCCTCGAACTCTCCCGTCGGGACGACCTTGTTGGCGAGCCCGAACTCGACCGCCTGCTCGGCCGAGAGCCGCTCGCCCAGCAGCATCATCTCGTTGACCTTCTTGCGCGGGACGTTGCGGTAGATGATCGACATGATCATGTAGGGGAAAGCGCCGACGTTGATCTCCGGCGTGCCGAAGGTGGCGCCCTCTTTGGCGATCACCAGGTCACAGGAGAGCGCCAGTCCCATCCCGCCGGCGAGCACGTGGCCGTTGGCGGCGCAGAGCGAGGGCTTGCCGAGGCGCGGCATCAGCCTGAAGAACTCGAGGAAGAGGTCGGAGGCGAAGTGTTTGGCGATCAGTGGCACGTCAGCCGCGAAGCCGCCCAAGTCTGCGCCGGCGCAGAAGGCCTTGTCCCCCGCCCCGGTGAGGAGGACGGCGCGCACGTCGTCAGACGCTTTCGCCAGCTTCATCGCCTCGACCAGCTCGCTCAGCATCTGGCCGGAGAGCATGTTGCGCTTGTCCGGGTCGTTGAGCGTCACCGTCGCGACGCCGTCGGCCACCTCGTAGGCGACCTTCTCGCCGTTCCACCGCTGATCTTCCTCGGTCATCGGCGCGCACGATAGCACTGAACTGAAAGTAGGAAGTGCTACTGTCCACTTCGCATTCGGGGGCCGATGCGGTCCCGCAATTCACCAGGAGGAGAGAGACAGTGGCGACCGCGACCGACGGCTCCAGCGTCATCAAGCCCGACCACGCAGCAGGGCGCAAGCACTTCATCTTCAGCCAGGAGCACGAAGACCTGCGCGAGTCGATGGAGTCGTGGGTGAAAAAGGAGATGTGGCCTCACCGTAACGAATGGGAGGACACCTACTGGCCGAGCGAGAAGATGAAGCGCGCCGGCGATCTCGGCTTCCTCGGCCTCTGCTTCCCGGAGGAGTACGGCGGCCAGGGCGGCGACTACTTCTACTCGCTGGTCCGCGCCGAGGCGATGAGCTACACCGGCTCCGGCGGCACCAACATGGGCTTCGCGGTCCAGACCGACATGGTCCTCCCCCCGATCCACCTGCTCGGCACCGAGGAGCAGAAGAAGAAGTACCTGGAACCGGGGCTGAAAGGCGAGAAGATCGGCGCCCTCGGAATCACCGAGCCGGGCGCGGGCTCCGACGTGGCCGGGATCCGCACCACCGCGATCCGCGACGGCGACGAATACGTGATCAACGGCTCCAAGACCTTCATCACCAACGGCCCGCGGGCCGACTTCATCGTCCTCGTCTGCAAGACCGACCCGGAGGAGCGCCACGCCGGCATCACCCTCTTCGTCGTCGACCTGCGGGACTCCAGCGGCGAGAAGGTCCCCGGCTTCACCGTCTCCGCCGAGCTGGAGAAGATGGGGATGCACGCCTCCGACACGGGAGAACTCGCCTTCGAAGACGTCCGCGTCCCCGCCGACGCCGTCCTCGGCGAGGTCGGCAAGGGCTTCTACCACATCGCCTGGGAGCTCCAGGGCGAGCGGCTGGTCGCCGCCGCCGGCTCCCACGCGGGCTGTGAACGGATGATCGAGAAGACCCTCGAGTACGCCAAGGAGCGGGAAGCCTTCGGGCGCTCGATCGGCAAATTTCAGGCGATCCGCCACAAGTTCGCCGAGATGGCGACCAAGACCGAGGCGGCGAAGCAGTTCACCTACGCGACCGCCTGGCGCTTCGGCAACGGCGAGTACCCGGTGCGGGAGATCACGATGGCGAAGCTCTTCTCCTCGCGCATCGCCTGCGAGGTCGCCGACGACTGCATCCAGATCCTCGGCGGCTACGGCTACATGAAGGAGTACGAGATCGAGCGCGCCTACCGCGACGTCCGCCTCAACCGCATCGGGGCGGGCACCGACGAGGTGATGCTCGACGTGATCGGGCGGAGCTACGGACTGTAGAAGCCGAACTCTGCTCACGCGCAAAATACTTAGCTTTGGTTGACTATTCGCATCGTCTGAGCCTAGAGTCTTCCAGGGGGGTCACATTTAGACACCTCGACAAGGGAGATGAAAATGAGGCACTTGAAGATGCTGGTCAGCGCCGCGGTCGTGACGCTGGCCATAGCAGCAACCGTCGACGCCAGCTCGGCCGCGGCAGCTGGCAGCGAACTCTGCACCGTGGCGAAACAGAATCCCTGCCTTGAAGCGAATATGGTGAAAGAAAAAACGACGATCAGCGCCAAATTGAAAACCGGACAAGTGGTTGAAGTAAGAATGGGTCTCTTTGGCACCCTTACCTGCGCCGTGTCGACCACAACGTTCAAGACGACGTCTACAGGAAGCGCGACCGAACACATCCTGCTGGACATGGAAGCGTGGACGTTCGGAACCTGTAAATTCGGAGGGAATAACTGCACCAGCGTCCAGGGCTCAAATGTCGGAGTCGGCATGGAAGCGGTGAACGGAAAATACGTCACGAATGCTGCGAGCGCCGATGGGGTGATTACGCTCGAACGGAACAAGAAAGGCGATGAATGGGGCCTCAACGCCAACTGTCCTGGCCTCGGCTGTGCGCTCAGGACGGGAAAAATGGAAATTGCCCTTTTCGGAGGACTCCAAGCCACGATCGGAGCGGGCGGAGAGCCATTCAACACGGTCGAAGTTACTGGTGGGAAATGCCCCGTAGGGCAACCCTTGGAATACGACGGCTCTTATGAAATCAGCAGCCCAAAAAGTATGTTCGGTGTTCCCAGATAGGACGACATGCGAAGAGAGGCGGCCGTGGAAGCGGCTGCCTCTCCGCGGTTCTGACCACGATCAAGGCTTTTAGTGAGATGACACGAACCGAACGTGTGAATACGTACTACGAAGCATTGAACGGAGGGAACGCCGACGTGATCTCGTCGCATTTCACCGACGACGCGACGCACTACTACACGCGGCTCGGCCCGCACGAGGGGGCCAAGGCGATAGGCGATCTCGCGGCGCTTGGCGTCGCGACGATCGACGCCCAGTGGTACGTCGAGAACGCGATCGAGCAGGGCGACCAGGTGGCGATCGAGTGGACGATGACCTGGCGCGACCCGCAGAGCGGCGAGAAGCGGCTCGACCGCGGCACCGAGTGGTTCCTGATCCGCGACGGCAAGATCGCCGAGGTGCGCGCCTACCATCACAGCGGCAAGAAGAACCCGCAGGGCGATCTGCTCGGCTTCGACCACGAGGGTCGCGGCTACCGGATGCTCGCCGACTGGGAGGCGCCGGCGGGAGCTGTCGAGGACGGCGTCAGCGACGAGGGCGCGAGATGACCGTCGTCAGGGACAGCGGCGTCCGCGCCACGCTGCCGCCCTTCTCCGAGGAGCACGAGGAGCTGCGCGAGACCGTCACCCGTTTCGTGCAGAAGGAGATCGCGCCGAACGTCGAGGAGTGGGAGGCGGCGCGGGAATTCCCGCGGGAGCTTTTCGGCCGCTGTGCTGAGCTCGGCTTCCTCGGGCTGAAGTTCCCCGAGGAGCTCGGCGGCCAGGGAGGCACCCACCTGCACGACGCGGTCTGGGTCGAGGAGCTGGCCCGCTCGGGTGGCTCCGGGGGCGTCGCCGCCGGGCTCAACGCCCACGCCTCGATCGCGCTGCCGCCGATCTTCAACTTCGGCACCGAGGAGCAGAAGCAGCGCTGGCTGGTGCCGGGGATCGCCGGTCAAAAGATCGGCGCCCTCGGGATCACCGAGCCGGGCGCGGGCTCCGACGTCGCCGGCCTGACGACCACCGCCAGGCGCGACGGCGACCGCTACCTCGTCAACGGCGCCAAGACCTTCATCACCAACGGCGTCCGCGCCGACTTCCTCGTCTGCGCCTGCAAGACCAGCGAGGAGGGCGGCCACGGCGGCATCTCCTTTCTCGTCCTCGAAAGCGAGATGCTCGGCTACGAGGTCAGCGCCAAGCTGGAGAAGATGGGCTGGCACTCCTCCGACACCGGCGAAATCTCCTTCACCGACGTCGAGGTGCCGGTCGAGAACCTGCTGGGCGAGGAGAACGGCGGCTTCAAGCTGATCATGTTCAACTTCGCCTGGGAGCGGCTGCTGATGGCGATCGGCGCCGTCGGCGCGATGCAGCGCCTTGTCGAGATCACCGTCGCCTACGCCTCAGAGCGCGAGGCCTTCGGCCGGCCGATCGGCAAGTTCCAGGCGATCCGCCACCACGTCGCCGAGATGGCGACCAAGGCGGAGACCTCCAAAGCCCTCACCTACAACGCCCTGCGCCTCTTCCACGAGGGCCACGACTGCATCCAGGAGGTCTCGATGGCGAAGCTGATGACCCAGCGCGCCGTCCTCGAGATCGCCGACCAGGCCCTGCAGATCCACGGCGGCTACGGCTACATGCGCGAGTACGGCATCGAGCGCGCCGTCCGCGACGCCCGCCTTGGCCCGATCGGCGGCGGCACCGACGAGATCATGAAGGAGATCATCGGCAAGACGATGGGGCTGTAGGGGCGCCGCGACGCCGCTGCAGGTGCAGCAGGCGTTACTTGCCCTTGCCGCCCTTGCCCTTCTTGCCGCCGCACTTGGGCTTGACGACGGGGTTGAATTCGTAGCGCCGGCCGTTCTGGCCCTTGAGGCTGACCTTGGCGTGGTGCTCGCCTTTGCAGATGTCGGTGCTGTTGACGATCAGACCCTTCTTGCCGCCCTGCATCTCCAGGGTGAACTTGGTGACCGGAGCGTCGGGGACCCCTTCGAACGTGGTGCGGATGCCGCCGTTGACCGAGTCGATCCGGCCGACCAGGTTGATGTCCGCCCGCGGAGAGTGCAGCGCCGCCACCAGGTCCGGTAGTTCGTGGTTGGAGGAGCGCAGGAACACCGGCCCGCTCAGCGTTTCGTCGAGCAGCGGCGAGGTGGCCTTCGCCTTGCCGTAGACAGCGCCCTTCGGGCACTGTTCCCCGTTGCCGCCGCCGGCGTTGAACTGGACCCTGGTGCAGACGGTGCGGATGTGGGCCTGTTCGAGGAACTCCGAGCGCGGCAGGGTGACCTGGGCCCGGTTCAGGTTCGCGTCCCCCTTGCGAGCGGTGAAGACGGCCTTCAGGCGCGGTTTCGCGGTCCGCTTGGTGCCGCCCAGCAGCTGGATCGACAGCTTCGGCTTGAGGCCAAGGCTGGCGCAGTCAGCCGCCTGGAACGGCGAGGACACGTTCGCCAGCTGGTTGCCGGACGAAAGAATCGAAGCGGCCGCCGTCATCCGTTCGCAGTTGGTCGGGTTGAGGACGAATTCGGGCCGATCGATGAACACCCGGATGTCGCGGGCATGGACGACGATCCCCTGCAGGATGTGTGGGATCGGGTCCCCACCGGCGCCGTCGGAAGTGACTTCGGCCGTGTTCGGGTCGACCCGCAGGGCCTGGCGGATGACCACGTTGCCGAGGTCGAACGGACCGACCTTCGCGGTGGCGATCGCCACGATCGACAGTTTCGAGCCCAGGTACGGGCCAGCCAGATAAATCTTGCCGGGCGCGTAGCTCAGTTCGGGGCCCACACCGGCACCGACCAAGGTGCGACCGATCTGCGAGGCCGCCGGGCAGCTGGGGCTGTCGAGCTCTTCCTGTCCACCGCTCGGCCCCGTCCGCGCCCTAGCTGCGGCGATCCCGATGTCGGGGCAGAACGGGATCCCGGCGATCTTCCCGATCACGCCCTTCGGCAGCTTCATCGAGAAGCTGGTGAACTCCTGTTCGTCGTCGTTACGGGTCAGCCGGGCATTGAACGGCGAGTAGCTCCCAGCCGCGTTGTTTTCCGTGCCGGCGGTGAAGCCGGGGTTGAAGGGCGGCGTCCCGCTCGGGCAGGGACCGCCGTTCGATCCCTGGTCGACCGTGAACGGGCTGACCCGTTCGACGATCTCGCTCGGCAATGGGTTGAACGGATTCGACGCGGACCAAGGCGTGAATTTCGTCACGATCTGGTAGTCACCGCAGGTGGGAGGCATCACCAGTGGCGCCCGGTTGCCTTCGAAGAACTGCACGTCGAACGTCTCGAACGGAATCTGCGGCAGTTCGTCGAAGGTGGTGACGATCTGACCGCTGACGGGATCAAGCGCAACCTTGCCCGCCTGTTTGACGAGGATCCCCCGCTCGGGCACCTTCGCGACCATGTAGATGGCGAGGAGCGAATTAAACGGATTGTCATACGGCTCCGCCACATAGAGGGAGCCTTTGACTTCCTCTTCGAGCAGAGGCGTTTTGACCTGAACGGTCCCGACCTTGGCCGCATCCGGGCAGCCCTGTCCAGACGGCGAGCTCGCCGTCTCCTGGGCATACTGCGAGGGGCTGCAGGCGCCAAGGCCTTCCGCCTGAGAGGGGTTCACCGTCATCCCCTGCGGCAAGATCACTTCGACCTTCTTCGCCTGCCCCTCGGCAGCTTTGAAGCTGGGGTCGAGCAGACCGGCGATCGGCATTTCCAGCTGGAAGTCCAGACCACTCGGGCCACCCGCCTGATTGCTGCCGGGGGAGGCACCGACCGTCGGGTCGAAGGGGACCTGATTGCACCCGCTCATCGTTCCCCCGTTGAAGGTCGCGCTCTCGATCACGCTGCCGAGCGGCACGTTCCACGGTTCGATTTCGGCTCCGAAATCGAGCGGAGTGACGCAAGAGACCGGCTGGCGCAGGAAAGCGACTTCCTTTAGGCCGCTGGGCCGCTCGCACGGCCCAAGACCTTCGCTCGGAAACCGGTTGGTGCACTCCCAACCGCGCGAACTGTCGTGTCTAGGATCAGACGGAGAACCCCAAAGGATTACATTGCTTGAGAGGAAGTCAGCGACCTGAGTAGCGTTTCGGACTTCAGCGAATACGCGGTACCCGTTCTCGGTGTCCACTTCGGTATCGATCACGACGGGGGCACCCTTTGCCGTAAACCCGAAGCGAGCCGGCTCTCCCGGCGCAGGAGGCAGATTGAAAACCGGCACAGCGAGCTGAGTGAGACCGAGAGCTTGCTTTTCGATGACGGTCACAGATGCGACGCCTATTGCGGTTTCCGCAGCGCAGCTATTTTTCGGCAGGGTTTCGAAGAAGGCATTCATCTGGCAACGGCGCGTAGCAGTAGCATTCCCGACTAGACCTGCGGGGAGAGAGAAGCGCAGGTTGCGTGGCAACGCAGGTTGTTCGATCGATGGCGGGGTTGAGCGACCAGCACCCGTAGTCAACACGCCTGAATTGAGCTGGAGCGTAGTCGTCAACTGGAAGGGGTGACCCCCTGCCTGAACCACAGGTCCACCACCCTCTTCTTCCGCCTGCACCAAGAACCGTTCGATGCCAAATGGCGTCTGATCGGGACTCATTTTCACTTCCTGAGTGGCAGACTTGGCAGGAGCATTGCCGCCTGAGACAGTTACTTTTCCCGCCACTCCCGCCACCGGTGGTTCTCCGGTCAGGCTTGCCATGACTTCCACTTCGATCGCTTCGTAGGAGGGCAAAATGCCTTCGAAAGTGCAGTTAATGAGGCTGCCGGTATCGACGGCGCAATCAACGGGTCCCGAGAAATCTTGTGCGCCCGCAAAGCCTTCTACTCCCGTTGCAATGACCCCTTGTGGAAGTTTATCCGAAATGGTGACCGGAGCCACCGTTGCGTCCACCGGCGCGTCACCGAGGTTGGTGATAGTTAGAACCAGACGACCACTACCCCCGACGGACACAATCTTCGTGGTTACAGATCCAAATGAGGCTTCAGGTTCGGTCTCAGTGTTTTCTGGTAGGGCGGTAAAGACTAGCGCGGGCACCGCACCGGAAGCAATGATTTTGAAGGTTTCATTGCCAACGGGGCCACCCGCCACTGCCACCTCTTCGGTCCCAAACGCAGATTTTAGGAGCGTCTCAAGCTGAGCTGCCGTTTCAGTCGCCGGGAATCCAGTCAAGAGGCCACAGAATCCATTTCCGAATTCGCTCTGGATCCCTAGGCAGCCGACGACTTCACCTCCCACTTTGATCTCGATGATTGCTACGGATCCGAACGGCCCGAATTCCTCGGCCTCGGTTTCAACTTCCCATTCGCTGTCTTTCGGTTCCCAGAGGTTCGTCGGGTGACTGCCGGTCAGCACCTGCCACCAGGGAGATGGAGCAGCTGGCGCGGATGACGCAGTCAAGGCAAGCAGGACGAGGGCGGAGGAGGCGAGAACAGAGGCCCGTGCGATTCGGTGCTTCATTTTTGGAGGCTCCTTGGTCAGTGCGATCGATGAGCGAAGGCGGCGGGTCATCCGAATCATCAACTCTGCCCCTTCCCGCTAGTGCTCTGACTTCGAGAACCGGCATGCCCCTTCTTCTTCTTGGTGACACAGCGGGTCTTGCCATGGCTGCGCACCTTGTGCTTGCCCTTCCGGCATTTCTTTCCCTGCCTTACGTTGCCGGGGCCGGTGAAGATCGCGCTCCCGAGACTGGAGTTTGCTGGTGGAATAGCAGTGGAGCGACAGTTTTGGTCGGAGCACTCCAAATTCGGCGTTAGTTTGGCTGCCACGCCGTTTAACCGAGCGTCATAGATATCGAGGTCAGAATCCTTATCGAGCACAGAGAGCGGCGCGGGGGTCAGGAAGAAGACATCGTTTCCGCTCTCGCTGGCATCGAGGAAGCCTGCTGGTTGCCCCGCCGTGCCTGAAGAGATCAAACCTATGCAGCCGCCTCCTGAGCGAACGGTTGACGGGTTGCTAGATATTGCATGGCAGTCTCCAACCCCAATCGGCTCAAACTGGTAAACATCCCAATCGCCATTTTGGTCGGCAGGAACCACGGAGTCCACCACGTTGATGAACACCCGTCCACTATCGAACACCGCTCTAGGCTGATATGCCGATATCCCGAAGGCATTCATGGTGGACACCTCGGGCAGGATGGCGGCCACTAACGAGCCATGCCAATTGTCCAAGGGATCTATCAACGGGGAGCTGCCATCGTTAATCGTTTCTCCGTTGGGTGCTGCCCCCGACGGATTGCACGAAATGCACTCGAGTTTGTCAGTGGCCGCGTCGTACAGGAAGACCGTCTGAACTGGTTTTACGCTATTAGCATCGAGGTTCTCCTGCCCAGTCAGACTCCTCTGCGACATGAAGGCGAGAAAGCGACCGCTCGGACTAGTCGTCGAAATACGCTTAGCGGTTTCCCCTGGAGTCAACGTCAGCTCTCTTGGCGTTACACCCCAGACTGCGGAGTCTTCCTCCGAGAGTGACGCAATGAATCGAATGTCATCTCCCTCCTGCCAGCGATAAAGATTCGGTTCCCCGGGAATGGCGGCTTCTCCAATCTGGTTTGGACTGCTATCCAGGGCACCTCTCGCAACAAAGTAGGCCGTGGACCCACTCTCGCCCAAGCCAGCAACCAGGCCTATGACCTGCGCGCTTTCTCCACTGCCTTCAGCTTTTGGGCTCACATTAGAGAGCGTGGCGCAACCGAGCTCGGGGCTGCCCTCTGGAATCTCGCATCGGTAAAGGCTGGTACCGCTCGGACTAGCATCAGCGGTCAACTGCCTCGTGTCGGTGAAGAAGACAGCGGTCCCGTCAGGGCTTGCACCCTGGAATGCAGGCTTTGACGCCCCATCGCCGGAGGCATCTGACTCCGGCACGTCCAACCGAACGGTTTTCCCTGCTTCCGTATCGCGTAGGTACAGGGCGGTGAGGTTGTTGCCGGCGTTGCTATAGGAACCTCGTCCCCAGAACACCCGGCTTCCGTCCTCCGAGATAGCATGCCAAGTTGATCCAGACGCTGAGCCCGGGAAGTTGACTGCAATCGGTTCTTCTCCTTCGGAGCTTTCAGAACTTGGCAGAAGGCTTATCGGCTGCAGATCTCCGGCCTTCCAGTGGTAGAGACCGGAAGGCGCGTCCGGCTGACCAGGGATTAGAGACGCTACAGAGGACAGCACGACGTTAGTTAGGGCTTTGTTGCTCGCCATCACCCTGACGTCGCCGTTTGCGACATTCGGGTTTCCCCCGAATTTAGTCCCAAGCGGAACATTGGCAAAGCCTTCTTTTCCAGTGACCAGCGGAATGTAAGTTGGTGGTACCGTGTTGTCTCGGAGATACGGCGTACGTTCCGATGCTGCGGGGGAGAGAGAGGTTCCATCACGGGGCTCCAAGAGCCCGCGCGCAAGATCCGGCGTGAACACCTTGTATTCGCTTTTTCCACCGATCGACACCGGGACAATGCGGCTGTTCGCTGGGGTGATGTCCTGGGAGGTCCAGTCCCCACCACCATTACGGAGCGCGATTACGGAGCTGGCTTCGAGGTTTCGGTTTCCGTCAGGGTCGGCATCGATCGAACCGAAGCTCAGATAAGCAAGACCATGTCCGTCCTCCGCCGCCTGGATCATGCCCGCCCTCGGCCCTCGCAACGTCGCCCCCCCCTTGTTCGGTGGAGACACCATCTCCCATGCCCGGTCGTCACTCAACTCGAAGTCTCCCCCGATGCCCTGCGTGGTGAAGACGCCGTCTTCTTTGTCGCTTCCTAGTTCATTGCTCGCCAACACTCGGTAGTGATAAGTAGTCGCTGGTGCTAGTCCAAGGACGTTTTGGGAAACCGCGATCATCTCATGACCTTCACCGAGGTCGGAGCCATCCAGCGGAAGGCTGTTGCAGATGTCAACGGAGCAATCATCCAAGCCGTACTCAAAGTGATAGGTGGTGGGGCGGGAGTTCGGGTTCACAGATGCTCGGAGGATCGCTGAGTCCGAGGTGATGTCCGTGACGCGAAGCAACTGCACCTCGGGGGCACCAGGGGGGTTATTGACGCCAAACAGCGCCACCTGAGATTCACCTTCTTCCGGGGTGTCAGCGGCATACAGCTCGACTTCGATGCCCTCCTCAACTTCCTCGCTTTGATCGAGGACGGCGATGCCTTGCGACCGGCCTCCAAGCGCTTCCGCTTCGCCTGGCGTCCCGGGTTCGCCAATCGTTTCTTCCAATGCGCCTGACGGGTCGAATCTCCGAATCCATCCCTTGCTCAGTGAACTCTCCAGGACATATACATCCTGGCTGCTCGCATCGACGGCGAGACTGGTCATCGCGAAGTCGTGCGCAGGTATAAAGCTGGTTTCCGTGTAGATCGTACTTCCGCTTACGGGAACGCTGTCGGGGGTAAGCTTCTTGACACGTTTTGCTTCTTCAATTACGTAGATCGCTCCGCTTGCACTCACTGCGATGTTGTGAGGGATGCTCGCGGGCACGGTGGTAATGAGGGCCCCTGCAGGGGTGAAAATCTTTATGCTTCCAGTCCGGTCACTAGCGTAGATGTTGCCGCTGTCGTCAAGGGCGACTCCAAAGAGTTCACCGAATCCCGGGAGTTCGCTCGTACCTGCCCCAGGGCCGGCAGTGAATTCCGCTGGTTCGCCGTCACCTTGAAACGCGCGGACCGCGTGCTGTTCCGTCACATAGACAACATGGCTTTGTGAGTTGACAGCGACCTGCGCCACACCCAACGTGCCAGTTAATGCAATCGTGTAAGGAGAGAGACCATCGATGCGGTTTTCCGTGATGTATAGACTGGAACCGCCGAAATTGAGCGGCTGCCCGTCGCCCGAGAATTTGTGCAGCTCACCAGCCTCATCCAGAACATAGACAGTTCCTTCCAGTTGATCGATCCCGATCGAGCCGATGAGGGTGAAGTTCGTTGCGTCAGTTCCATCAGGGCCAAAATTCGAAATGCGATTCAGTTCCTGGGCGACAGCGTTAGAAGACCCCATGGCTAGGCAGCCGAGAAGGGCGATGGTGAGGATCCAGACCGCCCGCAGGCCCCGTCGTGCTTCCAACATTGCTCTCCCCCTCCTCGAAAAAATGTTCGCAGCGCGTTTGCTCATCCCATTGCGCGCCGTCGCCATATCCCAAATGACAGACTACAGACTGTATCCGTACCAAATGTGGACCAGAGATGACGCATGCCTTGTGCCATGTAGAAGGTTTCCCCTGCAAAGACCGTTCGACAAGAAGTCGCGTGTGCAATTTCGCCTACTTCAGCAGGGCCAGAGCGAAAAAGGGGCACGGGAGTCACCTCCCGTGCCCATGTGCTCACTTTCCAGCTACAACGGATGCTATGTGCAGGTAAGCGTCCGTGCGGCGGGGAAGGTAATTGTTGCTGAGCTGGTGATAGATGCTTTTTCGTGCGCCCCGCCCCCGAGCTTGGATTCAAGGTAGTAACTTACTCCTGTCGAGGTGGTGTGTGTCTGATGACCGTTGCTTGCCTGCTGGAATTCCAGGCCGGCAGTGGTGCTCGAGGTACCGCAAGCCGGGTGCGTGATTGTCCCGATGATGCCGTTGCCGAATACCTCGGTGGTGACACCGAAACAGGTAAAGCTGGCGAACAGAAGTGCTTTCTGTCCATCTGCTCTGGTTGTTGTCAGAGACTGGGTCGTCTTCGGTTTGATCAGGACCGCCGGTTTGGTCGAGCCGTTATGGGTGACCATGATCAGGTCGACGTTGGCTTGCGGCGGTACGATTGTCCCTGCGGGCTGCCCAGCCGTCGTGCAGTTAAAGCCGAACGTTTTATCTTTGCAACCGTGAAAGGTAAGGTCCACGGTTCCGCTTGTGGTGGTAGTGAAGTTTCCACTGCCCGCCGTCGACGTGCAGTGAATGGTGCTTCCTGATGTCGTGACTAGCTGACCTGTTCCACCGGAGATAGTGAAGGTGGAGGTCCCGCTCAAATGCGCAGTGGTCGCGCCCGCGATGGCCGGCAGAGCCATAAGGCCCACGCTGATCGCCGCAAGCGCCAGCAACATTGCTTTCTTATTCATAGGTATTTCTCCTTGCACGGCAGGAATGAGGCTTTACGCCCTTCCGCCGGGCGGTTTGGATTGGGGCCGGCGACTGACTGCTTGCCGACCCGACTTGCGCGGTAATCAGTAGCCCAAGGGTCTTCGAACAGTCAAGAGAAACTGTCTGTAGAGCACTGCAGATGCTTGATTGGACACCGCGTCTTCAACTTAGTCCTGCATCTGGCCACTCGCCAGCAGGTCGCGTTCGCATTCCTGCGCGCTGTGAAGACGGCGAGGCTTAGGTGGTGTTCAGCGGCGCGGGCCGGTGTTGCAGCGGTGGGACTTGCCCCAGCCGCGCTGGCCGTTGCAGTAGTCGAAGCCGGGGCCGCCGTAGAGCTGGTCGGCTCCGGGGCCGCCGTAGAGGCGGTCGCGGCCGGGGCCTCCGTGGCAGCCGTCCTGGCCGGGTCCCATGATGCAGATGTCGTTGCCGCGGCCGCCCCAGCAGCCGTCGCTGCCGCGGCCGTGGCGGCAGTAGTCGTTGCCGCCACCGCCGACGCAGTCGCTGTTGCGGTTGCCGGTGATGCAGACGTCGTTGTTGCCCCTGCCGACGCAGCGGTTGCGGCGGGCGCCGCCGGGGAAGCAGGTGTCCCGCTCGCCGTTGCCGACGAACTTGTCCGAGCCAGGGCCAAGGTAGACCGTGAGGGGGAAGGGCATCTTGTTGGTGACGCGGACGAGGTCGCCGCGCGGGCCCATCTGGATTTCGATCGCGCGGGCGCCGCGGGTGCGGCAGATGGCCTTGCGGTGGCCGCGGGTGAAGTGGCAGCCGCGCGGGCGCTGGTGGGCCATCCGGCCCTTGACGACGATTACTCGTCCGTGGCGCTTCTTGGCCAGGGTCAGGGTCGAGCCCGAGTGGGCGCCGTAGATGACGATCTTGCGAGCGGGCGTGGCGGAACTCGGGATCACCAGGAAGATCAAGGCGATCACCGCGAGCAGGCCAAGCACGAGCTTGCGGCCGGGGGTGGCAAACATCCGGGGCATCTTAAACATGTGCATCGGCTAACAAAGCCGAAACTTGATGCTCAGGAGCGAACCAACGCGAGATTTGCGGCGATCTCCTTCGCCCAGGCGCGGATCTCGTCCCAGTTCCGCCGGTCGCGGTACTCCTTCGGCGTCCCCTCGACCATCGCCCGCTCCATCATCCCGTGCGGCTCCGCCGGAAGGGAGCCACCGAAGACGACGTGGTCCCTGCCCCCCATCTCCTCGACCTTCTCGACCAGCTTCGGCGGCTCCATCCACTCGGGGTCGTCCTTGGCCGGATCCCCGACCGGGCCGGAGCTGAAGACCCAGAACGGCATCTGCTTCAACGCCTTGCGGTGCTTCTTGAGGAAGTGCTTGGCGTCGCCGCGCCACCTCTTCATATAGACCGCGCTGCCGAGCACGACCGCGTCGTAGCGCTCGAGGCTGTCCACCTGCTCGGCCGGCTCGAGGCAGACCCTGAGGCCCTCGCGGCGCAGGGTGGCGGCCACGGTCTCGGCGATCTCGGCGGTCGAGCCGCGTTTGGAGGAGTAGGCGACGAGAACTGTCATCGACACCGATTGTGGCGCTTTCTGGACAGAGTGTCGACCGGGAATCCGCCACACGAGCCGCCGCGGCTGAACCACCTCGTCGCGGGAGCCGACTGGCCAGTCAACCAGTCAAGCTCGTTCCCGATAGCCTCCCGCCCGACTTTTCACCGATCGAAGGAGAGGCGCTGTAATGGGACTTCTGGATGGGAAAGCCGCGATCGTCACCGGTTCGGCGCGCGGCATCGGACGCGCCACCGCGGAGCTGTTCGTCGCCGAGGGCGCGAAGGTGCTGATCAACGACCTCGACCCCGACGTCGCGCAGCAGACCGCGAGCGAGATCGACGGCGAGACCGCCGTCTTCGCCGGCGACCTGACCAAGGAGGGCGCCGCCGACGAGCTGGTCAAGGCCGCCAACGACGCCTTCGGCACGGTCGACATCTGCGTCAACAACGCCGGCTACACCTGGGACGGCGTCGCCCACAAGATGAGCGACGAGCAGTTCCAGGCGATGCTCGACATCCACACGATCGTCCCCTTCCGGGTCGCCCGGGCGCTCGCCCCGGCCTGGCGCGAGGCGGCAAAGGCCGAGCGCGCCGAGGGCCAGGAGGTCTTCCGCAAGATCATCAACACCTCCTCGACCTCGGGAATGATGGGCAACGCCGGCCAGGTCAACTACTCGGCCGCGAAGATGGGCGTCGTCGGCTTGACGAAAACCCTGGCCAAGGAGTGGGGCCAGTTCAAGATCAACGTCAACGCGGTCGCCTTCGGCTTCGTCGAAACCCGCCTCACCGCCGCCAAAGAGGCCGGCGAGGAGATGACCTCGCCGACCGGCGAGAAGATCGAGCTCGGCATCCCCGAGCAGATGCGGGCGATGGCCTCGGCGATCATCCCGCTCGGCCGCCCGGCGACCCCGGAGGAGGCCTCGGGCCCGGTCCTCTTCCTCAGCAGCCCGCTCGCCAACTACATGCACGGCCAGGTGCTGAACGTCACCGGCGGCATGTTCGGGGGGATGTACACCTGACCTCCCCGGCCTCAGATTCGGGTGCGCGGCGCACGCCGCGCTACCTCGACCTGGGGGACCATGTCTGGCCCGCCACGCGCCGTTTCATGGGCGTCCACACGTTCCTCTACAAGAGGACGGGTGGGCGCCTCGGCCACACCCTCCCCGGCGTGCCCGGAAAGATGCTCCTGCTCGACCACGTCGGGGCCAAGAGCGGGACGAAGCGCACCTCGCCGCTGCTCTACGTGCGCGACGGCGAGGACCTGGTCGTCATCGCATCGAAAGGTGGCTTCCCCAAGCACCCGGCCTGGTACCACAACCTGATGGCTAATCCCGACACCACCGTGCAGGTCAAGGGCGAGACGATTCCCGTCCACGCCCGGACGGCGAAAACGGAGGAGCGCGACCGGCTCTGGGCGGTCGCCGTCGCCGGTTACCACGGCTACGACGACTACGCCGCCCGCAGCAAAGGCCGCGAGATACCGCTCGTAGTCCTCGAGCCGCGCTAGCGGCTCCGTTACTTCGCGCGGCGTTCCTCGGCCACTGGGGTGCCCTTCTCATCCGCGATCGCCTCCGGGGGCCATGGCCCGGCCCAGTTGTCGCGGGCCCCGTCGATCGTGATCGTCGTCCCCGAGTAGAAGTCACCCGCCGGCGAGGCCAGGTAGGCGACCAGCCAGGCCATCTCCTCGGGGCGGCCGGCGCGGCCGATCGGGATCGAGCGCTCGAGGTTGTCGACGACCACCTGCGGATACTTGGTCAGCAGCGTCTCGGTCGCGAACTGGCCGGCGGCGAGGGCGACGGTCTTGATCCCGAACCGCGCCCACTCGACGGCCAGCGTCCGCATCATGTTCTCGACCGCGGCGCGGGCGGCGCCGGAGTGGACCATCCCCGGCATCCCGTTGTGGGGCGAGAGGGTGACGCTCAGCACCTTGCCCTCCCCCTGCGGGATGAAGGCCTTGGTCGCGGCGGCGTGGGTCATCAGCCAGGTGCCGAGGACGTTGAGGTCGATCACCGTCTTGAACCCTTTCGGGCTGATCGCCTCGGCCGGGCTCAGGAACTGGCCGCCGGCGTTGTTGACGAGGACGTCGCGGCGGCCGTGGCGCTCCAGCAGGCCGTCGAAGAAGCGGCCGACCGGCTCCTCCTCGCGGATGTCGAGGCACTCGTGCTCGAAGGAGCCAGGCAGCCCGGCGGCGAGTTCCGCGGTCTCGGCCAACGGCTCCTCGCGCCGCCCGCAGGCGACGACGGTCGCCCCGAGGCGCGCCAGCTCCAGCGCCGTCTCGCGCCCCAGGCCGCTGCCGGCGCCGGAGACGACGCAGACCCGCCCCTCGAGCAAACCGTCTCTGAAGATCCGCGAACGGTCGCTTTCAGCCATCGACGGCGCAGCCTATAGACAAGCCGAGCGGCGTAGATTGCCTTGCGGAATGGGCATCAGCGTCGAACCGCAACCCCTGCACGAGCCGCTCGCCGGCGGCACCCGTGGCGCCACCGTCACGGTCGAGCCGCTGATCGCCGGCCACGTCGACTTCGCCCGCGAGATGATGGTCAACCCCGGCGGGCGCCTCGTCACCGCCAAGCTGGCAAAGGCGCTGCTGCTGGGATCGAAGGAAAACATCGTCCCGGTGCCGGCTTTCCTGATCCGCCACCCGAGCGCCGGCGCGATCCTCATCGACACCGGCCTGCACCCCTCGATCGCGACCGACCCGAAGCAGAACTTCGGCGCGCTCGCCGCCCGCTCCGGCACGCCGACCCTCGCCCCCGGCGAAGACGTCCCCTCGCAGCTGCGCGAGCGCGGCCTCGACCCCGGTGAGATCCCGATCGTGGTGATGACCCACATGCACCTCGACCACACCTCGGCGATCTCCGAGTTCCCCAACTCGACCTTCGTCGTCAGCGAGGCCGAGTGGCAGGCCGCGGCCCACGGCGCCAGCCCGCTGCTGAACGGCTACCGCCGCGCCCACTTCGACTACGCCTTCGAGTACCGCACGGTCGACTTCAACCGCGACATCGTCGACTCCTACGCCAGCTTCGGCCGCACCTTCGACCTCTTCGGCGACGGCTCGATCCGGCTCGCCTACACCCCCGGTCACAGCGCCGGCCACATGTCTGTGATCGCCCACCTCGCCGAACGCGACTTCGTCATCGGCGGCGACGCGATGTACGTGGCCGGGCAGCTTGACGGCTCCGAGCCGGCCCCGCCGCGGCCCGCCGACGCCCACAACCTGCGCCGCTCCCTGCAGGAGCTGCGCCTCTTCCGCTCTCAGTTCCCCGACGTGGTGATCACGCCGGGTCACGATCCGGACTTCTACGCCCGGCTCGATCAGCGCTACGAGTAGCCAGCCCTTCGTACATCTCCCGCACCTGGGCGAAGACCTCTGTCGCGACCTCCAGCTGGCGCTCGCGGTCCGCGGACGGCTCGACCGGGAAGGTCAGCGGCTCGCCGAATCGCACGGTCGTCTTTGGGAAGCGGAACCGCTTCCACTGGCGGGCGTACTCGGAGCCGTGGATCGCGACCGGGACGATCGGGACGCCGGATTCGAGGGCGATGCGGCCGATGCCCGGTTTCGGCCGCCCCAGCTGCTGCGAGCGGGAGCGGCCGCCCTCGGCGTAGACGAGCAGCATCTCTCCCTGGTCGAGCAGCTGGCGAACCGTCTCGAAGGCCTCCTCGTCGTGGTGACCGCGGCGGATTGGGAAGACACCTCCGTGCTTGTAGACGTAGGTGAGGAGGGGCGGGCCGAAGAGCTGGGATTTGGCCATGAAGCGGATCTTCCGCCGCAGGTAGAGGCCGACGAAGAAGTGGTCCATCTGGCTGAAGTGGTTGGGGGCGAGGACAAGCGGGCCGTCCTTGGGCACGTTCTCCAGGCCGAAGGCGCGGACGCGCCAGAGCAGCATCGTCGGCAGGGTGAGGATGATCCGCGCCAGCGTGTACGTCCAGCCAACGCCCTTGCGCGCCGCGGCGTGGAACTGGTCGAAGTACTCGGGCGGGCGCGGGTCCTTGTAGACCTGCGGCTTCATCTCGCCCATTCGCGCGACCTCTCCAGGGCTCGTCTCCAGTCGGCCAGCAGCCCGTCCCGTTGCGCCGGCTCCATCCGCGGCTCGTAGCGGTCGGCCTCGCGCCACATCTCCCCCACCTGCTCCACGCTCCAGACGCCGGTCGCGATCCCGGCCAGGTAGGCGGCGCCGAGGGCGGTCGTCTCGGAGATCTCGGGCACGGAGACAGGTACACCGAGAACGTCGGCCTGGAACTGCATCAGCCAGCGATTGGCGGTGGCGCCGCCGTCGGCGTGCAGCAGCTCGAGCCGCTCGCCGCAGGCCGCCTCCTGGGCCCGCACCGCGTCGACGGTCTCGTAGGCGATCGCCTCCAGCGCCGCCCGGGCCAGGTGCGCCCGGCCGCTGCCGCGGGTGAGGCCGACGATCGTGCCGCGCGCGTAGGGGTCCCAGTGCGGCGAGCCGAGCCCGGTCAGCGCCGGGACGAAGTAGACGCCGTCGTTGCTCTCCAGCGAGGCGGCGAGCGCCTCGGTCTCCCCCGCCTCCTCGATGATCCCGAGCCCGTCGCGCAGCCACTGCACGGCGGCGCCGGTGACGAAGATCGAGGCCTCCAGCGCATAGGTGACGTTCTCGCCGATCCCCCAGGCGACCGTCGCCAGCAGGCCCTCGGGCACCCGCGGCGGCTCGGAGCCGCTGTTGAGGAGGACGAAGCTGCCGGTGCCGTAGGTGTTCTTCGCCATCCCAGGCCGGTGGCAGGCCTGACCGAAAAGCGCCGCCTGCTGGTCCCCAGCCACCCCCGCGACCGGGACCTCGCCGCCGAACTCATTGGTCGTGCCGAAGACGCCCGAGGAGGGGCAGGCCCGCGGCAGGCGGGCCGGGTCGACGCCGAGCAGGTCGCAGATCTCCGCGTCCCAGGCGAGCGTGCGAATGTCGAACAGCATCGTCCGCGAGGCGTTCGTGTAGTCGGTCAGGTGCTGGCCGGTGAGCTTGAACAGGAGCCAGGAGTCGACGGTGCCGAAGACCGCCCGCTCCGCCCCCTCGGCGTTCCGCTGCAGCCACTCGATCTTGGTCCCGGAGAAGTAGGGGTCGATGGTCAGCCCGGTGCGCTCGCGCACCAGCGGCTCGTGGCCCGCCGCCCGCAGCTCGTCGCAGCGTCCCGCCGTGCGGCGGTCCTGCCAGACCAGCGCCCGGTGGATCGGCTCGCCGCTCTCGGGATCCCAGGCGACGACCGTCTCGCGCTGGTTGGTGATCCCGATCGCCTCCAGCTCCGCCCCCTCGACACCGGCGTCGGCGATCGCCTCGGTTGCGACTCGCCGCGTCACCTCCCAGATCTCGTTCGCGTCGTGCTCCACCCAGCCCGGCCGCGGGAAGAACTGCTGGAACTCGGAGTAGGCGCGGCCGGCCACCGCCCCCTCGGCGTTGAAGACGAGGCAGGTGGTACCAGTGGTCCCCTGGTCGATCGCGAGGATCAATGGCGGCGTGTTGTTATCGCCGGACGGTGCAGGTGCGGATCAAGGTGGAGGCCAGTTTACGGCCGTCGGCGAAGGTCATCCCGACCTTGACGAAGGGGAAGACGCCGACGGTGAAGCCCGCCGGCGCGCCGCAGGCGGCCGTCAGGTAGCTGTGCCGGCGGCCGCGGTAGACGAAGTCGCGGCGCAGGGTGAGGACGATCCGCTTCAGGTAGCCGTTGCGGTTGAGCGAGATCGGCAGGGCGGCGGAGAGGACCGTCCCGTAGGTGCCCGAGGAGCGGCGAATGTGGAAGACGAAGATGCGGCTGTTGGGGAAGGGCTCGCGGCCGTAGACGTGGGCGAGGATCGCCCGTTCCCCGTCGACCACAGTGTTGAAGGCGAGGATCCTCCCCTGCAGCGGGAAGGCCGCCTGTTCGGGGAAGTTCACCCCGGCGACGTAGCGCCCGGTGCCGACCAGCGCCTCCCCGCACGTTGCCAGCGCGGCCTTCGAGGTCCCGGCCTCGATCTGCGAGCGCCGACAGATCGGCAGGCCCCTGGTTTCGATCCGTCCGCCGCGGTTGATCGCGATCGAGATGAAGCGCAGCGCCGGCGGCGTCTCACCCGAGAGCGTCCGCACGGTGCCGTCGACCCGGACCGAGATCGGCGCGTTGGTGTGCCGGGGCAGCGTGGTCGGGGCAATCCCGCCTTGGAACTTGACGAAGAGGTTGCCGCGCTCGACCAGCTCGGCATTCGCCAGCGTGGCGCCGCAGACCAACGCGGCGACCAGCACCGCGACGACCGCAAGCCTCTTCTTCCCTGCCGACATCTCTCACCTCGCGAGCTCAGGCCCGCCTTCTCCGTGACCGGTAAACACGGGCGAAATCGCGCAGTTGCCTTCCCCGGTGGACGAAGCCGGCGAGGCTCTTCCCCGAGGCCCGGTGCTCGAGGTCGAGCTCATACTCCCGCAATCTATACCCCGCCCGAACCGCGTCGACGGTCATCCCGATCTCCATCCCGTAGGCCGGCGCGAAGGGGAGCGTGGCACGCAGCACCTCGACCCGCATCGCCCGCTGGCCGGAGATCGGCGCCTGCGTCTCGAGGCCGCAGCGGCGGCGGATCGCCCAGCCGGCGAAGCCGAGGGCGGCGCCGAAGCCCCCGCCGACCCGGCGGCTGAAGGCGGCGACGGCGAGGTCGCACTCGCCGCCGCGGACCGCGGCGACAAGCGGCGCCAGCCGGGCGGCCGAGGCGCCGAGGTCGCCGTCGCAGAGGAGCACGAGCCCGGGAGGCGACTCGACGCTCAGCGCCGCCTCGGCCGCGGCGCCGACATTCGCGCCCTTGCCGTGCGGGCGGCCGCGGCTGACCACCTCGGCCCCCGCCGCCAGCGCCGCCTCGGCGGTGCCGTCCCCGGAGGCGTCGTCGGCAACCCAGATCCGGGCGGCGGGGAAGGCGCAGCGCAGCGCCCCCACCGTGGCGCCGATCCGGTCGGCCTCGTTGCGGGCGGCGACGATCACCGCCAGCACCTCGTCTCCCCCTGCCGCCTGTTCGGGTCCCATCGTCGGGCTATTGTCCCCGCCGATGGCAGACATCGAGGCACACATCACCGGCAACGTCTGGAAAATCGAGGTCGCGGTGGGGGACAAGGTCTCCGACGGCGACACCGTCGTCATCCTCGAGTCGATGAAGATGGAGATCCCGGTCGAGTCCGAAGACGATGGCGTCGTGAAGGAGATTCGCTGCGAGGAGGGCCAGAGCGTCAGCGAAGGCGACGTCCTCGTGGTGTTGGAGTAGGACCGTGGAGGGGCGGCTCGCCGGCGGCAAGCTCATCCTCGATCGGCCGGCCGAGGCGGTCGCCCGGCTGACGATCGACAACCCCGAGCGCCGCAACGCCCTGGACCACGAGATCCTCGACGCGCTCGCCGAGGTCCTGCCGCAGCTGAACCAGGGGATCGAGACCCGCTGCGTCCTGATCACCGGCGCGCCGCCGCTCTTCTCGGCCGGCTACGACATCGCTGGCATCCCCGACGAGAGCTTCGAGCGCGACGCCGAGGCGCTCGTCGCCCACCCCTTCCACCCGGCGATGGAGGCGATCGCCCGCCACCCCTGGCCGACCGTCGCCGCGATCAACGGCCACTGCCTCGGCGGCGGCCTCGAGCTGGCGGTCTCCTGCGACCTGCGGATCTGCGCGGCCGGCGCCAGGCTGGGGATGCCGCCGGCGAAGCTCGGCCTGATCTACGGCCACACCGGGCTGCGCAAGTTCCTCGACACCGTCGGCCTCTCGGTGACCAAAGAGCTCTTCCTCACCGGACGCAACCTCGACGCCGAGCGGGCCGAGCAGATCGGCCTCGTCAACTGGGTCGCCGCCGACGAGGAGCTGGCGGAGGAGGGCGTCTCCCTTGCCGCCGCGATCGCCACCAACGCGCCGCTCTCGATGCGCGGCAACAAGCACGCGATCGACCTGCTGAACGCGAACCCGGAACTGAGCGAGCGGCAGGAGGCCGGCCTCGTCGCCCTGCGCGAATCCTGCTTCTCCTCCGAGGACTTCCGCGAGGGGATCCGCGCCTTCGCCGAGAAGCGCCGGCCGCAGTGGACGGGTCGGTGAGCGCCAAGGCGCGCAGAGAGCTTGCCGCCTCCGACCCGACGATGGCGGCGCTGATCGAACGGGTCGGGAAGATCGACATCGCGACCCGGATGAAACGCCGCAAGGAGGAGCGGCCCGAGGACGCCTACGGGGCGCTGCTGCGGGCGATCGTCGGCCAGCAGCTCTCGACCAAAGCGGCGCGGACCATCTACCTGCGGGTCGTCGACCTCTTCGGCGGCACCACCCCCTCGCCGGAGCAGCTGCTCGAGGCCTCCGAGCAGGACCTGCGCGGCTGTGGCCTCTCCGGGCGCAAGACCGAATACGTCCGCGACCTCGCCGCCCACGTGATCGGCGGCGAGCTGGAGCTGGACCGGCTCGAGAAGCTCGGGGACGAGGAGGTGATCGAGGAGATCGTCGCCGTCCGCGGCCTCGGCCGGTGGACCGCGGAGATGTTCCTCCTCTTCCACCTGCGGCGTCCCGACGTCCTCTCCGGCGGCGACCTCGGCATCCGCAAGGCGATCCAGATCGAGTACGGGCTCGAGCAGATGCCGACCCCGGCGCGGACGGTCGAGATCGGCGAGCGCTGGCGGCCGCACCGCAGCCTCGCCTCGCTCTACCTCTGGGAGTCGCTGGCGGCGGTGCCCTCGTGAGGCGGCGCTTCTGGCTGGGGATCGTCGCGGCAACGCTGGTCGGGCTCGGCTCGGTCGCGGCGGCGGCGCTTGTCTACCACGACGACCGGGGCGACTTCGACGACATGCAGCGCGAAGAGGCGATGCGCGCCGGGCACCAGATGGAAGCGGTCGCGGGGCTCTCGGTCGATCAGCTGAGCAGCGCCGCGGCGTTCTTCCGAGCCGAGGACGACCTCAGCCGCCACGAGTTCGAGGTCTACGGGCGCTCGCTGATCAGCCAGGGGGCGCTCGGCGGTGCCGTCTTCATCCCGCGGGTGACGGCGGCGAACCGCGAGCGCTTCGAGCGGACCCACGACCTGCCGATCCTCGAACGGACCGGCGTGCTCAGCTTCCGCCGCTCGCGACCGCGCCCGGACTACTTCCCGATCACCTACGTCGCCGCCGAGAAGGAACAGCGACGGCGAGCGCTGGGATACGACCTCGGCCAGGACCCCGACCGGGGCCGCTACCTTCGCCGGGCCCGGGACAAGGGCCTCCCGGTCTCCAGCCCGGTGATCCCGCTGCTGGTCGGCGGGCGCGGCATCAACGTCTTCCGCGCCGTCTACCGCGACCGGGCACCGGTCCAGACCGTCGCCCAGCGCCGGGCCGCCCTGACCGGCTTCGCGGCGGGCAGCTTCCGGATCGGCGACCTCGCCGCGGCCGCCACCGAAGCCGTCACCCCGGAGGTGCAGGTGCGGCTGCGGATCGGCGACGCGATCGTCTTCGGGGCGAGGGGCGCGCTGGAAGACGCGGCCTCGGTGCCGGTGCGGATCGCCGATCGCACCTGGGTGCTGAGCGTCAAGAACCCTGGCGGGCCGGGCCTGAGCCTGCCGATCGCGCTGGCGGTGCTGGGAATCGCGCTGGCAGCGCTGCTCGCCTCGCTGATCCTCACCTGGGGCCGGACCGAACGGATGCAGGAGCTCGAGCGCCAGGCGAGCCAGGACGCCCTCACCGGCCTCAGCAACCGGCGCCGCTTCGAGGAGGACCTGGCGGCGGCGATGGCGCGCAGCCGGCGGGACCGCTCGACCGGGGCGCTGCTGATGCTCGACCTCGACCGCTTCAAGCAGGTCAACGACTCGCGGGGGCATCCTGCCGGCGACCGGCTGATCAAGGAGATCGCCGGGGTGCTGCGCGAGCGGACCCGGGCGAGCGACTCCCTGGCGCGGCTCGGCGGCGACGAGTTCGCGGTGATCCTGCCGCGCTGCAGCCGCGAGGAGGCGCGGCTGACCGCCGAAGCGATCGCCGACGAGGTCCGCGCCCACCGCTCCGACGCAACCCCTGATCCCGTCACGGTCAGCATCGGCGTCTCGATCTTCGGCAACGACCCGCGGACCAGCGTCGCCACCATCGTCTCCGAGGCCGACGCGGCGATGTACGCGGCCAAGGACGGCGGCCGCGACGGGGTGCGGATCTTCGATCCCGCCGCGGTGCGGGAGGACGTTACCTAGCGCGCGGTCGCGAGCCCGGCGCGCAGGTCGAGCACGCGCTGGGCGGCCTCCTCGAACTCGCTGCGCCGCAGGGCGCCGGCGCGGAGCTTCGCGCTCAGCGCCTGCCAGGCCCGCTCGGCCGGGCCGAGGCGCGCGTAGAGGAGGATGTCGGCCCCGGCCCGGGCGCCCGCGGCGGCGGCCTCCGCGGTGGTGCCGAAGTGGGCGACGGCGGGCGTTTCCAGCGCGTCGGTGACGGTGACGCCGTCGAAGCCGAGTCGGTCGCGCAGCTCGCCGGTGACGATCGAGCGGGTGAAGGCAGCCGGGTCGCCGGAGAAGACCGGGTAGATCGCGGTGCTGAGCATCACCACCTCGCCCCCGGCCGCGGCGAAGGCACCGTAGGGCCGCTCGTCCACCGCCCGCAGCTCGCGCTTGGAGAGGTCGATCCGTTCGACCGAGAAGTCGGTGTTTTCCCCCGCCGCGCCGAAGCCTGGGAAGTGCTTGCCGGTGGCGACGACGCCACCGTCCCGCAGCCCTTCCGCGAACGGGATCGCGGTGGCGGCGACCCGGGAGGCGGTCGCGCCGAAGCTCCGTTCCGTTTGGGCGATCACCCCGCCCGGGCGTCCCACGTCGAGGACCGGGGCGAGGTCGACGTTGACGCCGACGTCGCGCAGGTCGGCGGCGGTGCGGCGGCCCCGGCGGGCGCTGAAGGCGGCGCCGCGGGCGCTCATCTCCTGCGCCGAAGCGGTCGGGGCGCCGGAGATCCGCTTGACCAGGCCCCCCTCCTGGTCGGTCATCACCAGCAGCGGGTCGCGCAGCTTCGGCGGGCGCCGGATCGCCTGCAGGCGGGCGATCAGCCGCCGGCCGGCGGCGCGGCTGGGGAAGTTGTCGGCGAAGAGGACGACGCCGGCGATCCGGCCCTCGCGGATCGCCCCGCGCAGCGCCGGCGAGATCGCGGTGTCGTCGAAGCCGGCGACGATCCGCTCTCCCGCCAGAAGCTTGGCGGGCAGCGTTTCGGCGACGCTCGGCCGCGGCGGCCCGGCCCCATCTCCAAGCGTGACCCCAAACGCGAACGCCGCGATCCCCAGGCAGGCAAGGACCCCAACTGCCACCCGCCGCCGCCTCTGCACAGCCCGCGCCATTCGCCCCGATGCTAGGGGTGTCTGAGCTTTCCCGTCATATATGCGGGTCAAGCTCAGACACCCCCTGATTTCAGGCGTCCGGGGCGATTCCTAGGCTGCGCCCGATGTCCTCTCTGATCACCGTCGACGATGCCCGCGCCTACGGCGCCCTCACCGACCACGCCGAGATCGAATCCCTGGTCGAACGGGCCTGGGAGGTGCGCCAGGAGAACTTCGGCGACTCGACCGACATGTGCTCGCTGGTCAACGCCAAGTCCGGCGGCTGCGCCGAGGACTGCGGCTTCTGCGCCCAGTCCCGCTACGCCGAGGCCGACACGCCGATGCACGCGATGATGGAGCCGGAGCAGATCCTCGAGCACGCGAAAGCGGCCGAGGCGGCCGGCGCCCACCGCTTCTGCATGGTCACCCAGGGCCAGGGCCTCTCCAAGCGGGACTTCCAGAAGATCCTCGAGGGCACGCGGCTGGTCGCCGAGCAGACCAACCTCAAGCGCTGCGCCTCGATCGGCCACATGTCGGCCGACCGGGCGAAGGCGCTGAAAGGGGCGGGCGTGCAACGGGTCCACCACAACGTCGAGTCGGCCCGCTCCTACTACCCGGAGGTCTCGACCACGGTCCGCTACGAGGGCCGGCTGCGGACGATCCAGGCGGTGAAGGAGGCCGGCCTGGAGACCTGCGTCGGCGGCATCCTCAACCTCGGCGAGACCGAGGAGCAGCGGGTGGAGATGGCCTTCGAGCTCTCCGAGATCAACCCCACCTCGGTTCCCATCAACCTCCTGATCCCAAAGGACGGGACCAAGTTCGGCGACCGCGAGGTGATGGACCCCTGGGAGGTCGTCAAGTGGATCGCGATCTTCCGCCTGATCATCCCCGGCGCCCTCTTCCGCCTCTGCGGCGGCCGGGTCGAGAACCTCGGCGAGCTGCACGGCCTCGCGGTCAAGGCCGGCCTCAACGGGGTGATGATGGGCAACTTCCTCACCACGCTCGGGGCCGAGCCGGCCGACGACCGGGAGATGTTCGAAGAGCTCGGCCTCAACGTCGCCCGCCAGCCCGACAACGGCGCCAACCCGCGACCCGACAACCGCTCCGGCTGGCTCGAGGGCGAGGCGCCGGAGACGCCGATCGACGAGCTGATCGACAGCCAGGACGAGGCCAACTTCTGGGATCCCTCCACCCAGCTGCGGGTCGTCAAGAAGGCGAAGAAGCCGCCTTCCTACCCACGGGCGGCGTGAGCGACGTTACCGAGCGGCTCGAGGAGCTCCGCGACCGGGGGCTCTACCGACAGCTGCGCCTGATCGAGGGACCGCAGGGGCCGAGCGTCACGCTCGACGGCCGTCCGGTCCTCCTCCTCTGCTCCAACAACTACCTCGGCCTCGCCGACCGCGCCGAGGTGCGCGAAGCCGCCGCCGAGGCGGCGCTGCGCTGGGGCGCCGGCGCGGGCGCCTCGCGGCTGATCTCGGGGACCATGGAGCCGCACCGCGAGCTCGAGGCCCGGCTCGCCGCCTTCGAGGGTTACGAATCGGCGCTCCTCTTCGGCTCCGGCTACCTCGCCAACAGCGGCGTCATCGCCGCCCTGGCCGGGCGCGGCGAGGTCGTCTTCTCCGACGAGCTCAACCACGCCAGCATCGTCGACGGCTGCCGCCTCTCCCGCGCCGAGACCTTCGTCTACCGCCACGGCGACGTCGAGCACCTCGCCTGGGGCCTGTGCGAGGCCGGCGATCGCGCCGCGCTGATCGTCACCGACGGGGTCTTCTCGATGGACGGCGACCTCGCCCCGCTGCCGCGGCTGCTGGAGCTGGCGCGGCGCCACGGGGCGCGGTTGATGGTCGACGAGGCCCACGCGACCGGCGCGGTCGGGCCCGGGGGTCGCGGCTCGGTCTCCGCCGCCGGCCTCAGCGGCGAGGTCGACGTCGTGGTCGGGACGCTGGGCAAGGCGCTCGGCTCCTACGGCGCCTACGCCTGCGCCCGACCCGAGCTCGTCGACCTGCTCGTCAACTCGGCCCGCTCCTTCATCTTCTCCACCGCCCTCCCGCCCTCCGCCGCCGCGGCAGCCGCGGCGGCGCTGGCGATCCTCGAAGCTGAACCGGAGCTGGTCGGGCGACTGCAGGCCAACGCCGAGACGCTGCGCACCGCCCTCGCCGCCGAGGGACTGGACGTGGGGCGCTCGGCGAGCCAGGTGGTCCCGCTCGAGGTCGGCGCGGCGGAGGCCGCGATGGCGCTCTGCGAGCAGGCGCTTCAACGTGGCGTCTTCGCGCAGGGGATCCGGCCGCCGACCGTGCCGGAGGGGTCGTCCCGCCTGCGTTTCACGGTGATGGCGACCCACCAGGAGCGCGAGCTGGCGACCGCGGCGCGGGAAGTCGGCGCAGCCGCCGCCGAGGTCGGCCTGACCGCCCCCCGCCAGCTGGCCGCCTAGCTGGTCTCCGTGGCGCACGGCGTCTTCGTCACCGGCACCGGCACCGAGGTCGGCAAGACCGTCGTCGCGGCGGCGATCGCCCGCACCCTCGCCGCCGAGGGCAAGCGGGTGGCGGTCTTCAAGCCGGCCGTCACCGGTCTCGACGAAGGGGTCGAGACCGACCACGCGCTGCTGCGCCGCGCCTCGCGATCGGACCAGAGCGACGAGGAGATCGCCCCCTACCGGTACGGCCCGCCAGCATCGCCGCACCTGGCCGCGGCGCTGGCCCGAGAGGAGATCGATCCCAAGCGGTTGCGAGAGACGGCAGCCGCAGCGGCCCAGGGCGCCGACGCGATCGTCTGCGAGGGCGTCGGCGGCCTCCTCGTCCCGCTCTCCCCCACCTACCTGGTCCGCGACCTCGCCGCCGACCTCGGTTACCCACTGGTCGTCGTCGCCAGCCCCAGCCTGGGGACGATCAACCACACCCTGCTGACGGTGGAGGCAGCGCGCTCCGCGGGTCTGGAGGTGGCGGCGGTCGTCGTTACCCCCTGGCCGGAGGAGCCGACCGAGATCGAGACCTCCAACCGCGAAACGATCGGCGCACTCGGCGCCGCCCCGGTTCTCTCCCTCCCCCAGCTGGACCTGGCCGATCCCACCACCTGGCCTGCGCTGCGGATCTAGACGATTACGTCGAGGTGCCCGTCGGAGAGCTCGATGCTGAAGCCGGCGGCCTCGGCAATCGCGGCGGCACCCTCCGGGTCAACCAACGCCTTCTTCGCCTCCAGCAGCGCCCGCGCCACGTCGCCCCGCACCGCCTTCGCCATGTGCGAGATGGCCTTGCGCTCCCCATCTACCTCGGTGAACGCACGCACCGCCAGCGGCGTCGCCCGCTTCGGCTTCCAGGCGGGCACGTAGGCGCCGGAGCGCATGTCGACGACGAGGTCGCCCTCCACGTCGGGCAGCGCCTCGGCCAGCGCCGGCCGCCAGTAGGCATTCGGCGCCTCGAAGCCCTTCAGCCGCGTTTTCGGCGGAAACTTGTAATACGGAATCCGGTCCCCCGGCGCGACCACACCCCACAGCGCGCTCGCGATCAGCACCTGCTTCCGCGCCCTGGCCGGGAGCTCGGCTAGTCCCAACCGGCCGTAGAGGACACCGGTGTAGACCTCAGCGGCCGGCGCGGCCGGCGCCTCGAGCAGCGAGGAGTCGAACGAGTCGATCAACTCCCGCCGCTTCGCGCCCAGCTCGTCGGCGAAGACAAGCGAGTCGAGATCGACCGGCTCGCCCTTCTCCGGGTGAGCCTTTCCTTCAGACGGCGGCAGCAGGATCAGCATCGGCCGGCAGCCTATGCCGCCCGATGCAACGACGCCCTAAGCCGGCTGCGCTGCCTCCCGCTCCTCGGCAGCGATCGCCTCGCCACCCGGATTGGCCTCGGCGGTGGCCGCCTCGACGCTGACGTGGCCCTTGGCCTTGGCCCGGATCGCAGTGGCGCCGATCGCCGCCCCGACCAGGGCGACGAACCCGGAAACCGTCATCGCGTGGCTGACCGCGTAGACGAACGCTTCGTTGCCCGCCACCGTGATCTCTTTCACCTGCGCCGCGTCGAGTCCCGGCACCTTCGGCACCGTGCCGCCGCCGAGTTGGTCGGAGATCGACTGCCGCTGCGCCTCGGTTACCCCGGACCCGCTGAGCAGCGTGTCCAGCTTGGAGCTGACCAGGCCCTGGAAGATCGCTCCGGTGACGGCGATGCCGAGGCTGCCGCCGACCATGCGGAACATCGAGAGGACACCGGAGGCGATGCCGGCTTTCTGCACCGGCACCGCGTTCATCGCGGCGCTGGTCATCGGCGACATCGTCATCGCGACACCTATGCCGAGCAGCATGAACCCGGGCAGCAGGTCGAGGTAGGACGAGTCGACCGCGATGCCGCTGAAGCTGAACAGCGAGGCGGCGACGATCAGCAGCCCGCCGGCGATCAGCCAGCGCGGCCCGAAGCGATCCGAGAGCCTTCCCGCGACCGGTGCCACCCCGACGATCATCAGGGTCGAGGGCAGGAACCGGATCCCCGCCTCCAGCGGCGAGTAGCCGAGGATGTCCTGCATGTAGAGGGCGAGGAAGAAGAAGACGCCCATCATCGCGAAGGTGATGATCAGGGCCACGCAGACCGCGGCGAGGAAGTTGCGGTCGCTGAGCAGGTCGAACTGCACCATCGGCGCCTTGACCCGGTTCTCGACGAAGACGAAGGCGGGAAGGGCGATCGCGGCTAGAGCCAGCAGGCCGACGATCTGCGCCGATCCCCAGCCCCAGGCGTTGCCCTCGACCAGGGCGAGGACGAGCGCCGTCAGCCCCACGGTCAGCACCGCGACGCCGGCGTAGTCGACCTCGCGGCCGACCGAGGTGTCGCGCGACTCGCGGACCGCGAACAGGGTCGCCACCACCGCGCCGATCGCGACCGGGATGTTGATGTAGAAGATCGCCCGCCAGCTGACGTGCTCGGTGAGGAAGCCGCCGAGCACCGGCCCGACCGCCAGCGCCAGCGCCGAGACGCCCGCCCAGGTGCCCATCGCCTTGCCGCGCTCGTGGGCGGGAAACGCGTCGGTGATGATCGAGAGCGTGCCCGGCATCATCAGCGCCGCGCCGACGCCCTGGACCACGCGGCTGAGGACCAGCGCGGTCTCGTTCGGGGCGAAGCCGGCGGTCGCCGAGGAGACGGCGAAGACGACGACCCCGACGAGGAACGTCAATCGCCGGCCGAAGATGTCGCCGAGCCGGCCCCCGGTCGCCAGCAGCACCGCGAAGGAGAGCGTGTAGCCGTTGATCGTCCACTCGAGGCCGCTGATCGAGGCCCCCAGGTCCTGCTGGATCGAGGGCAGGGCGACGTTGACGACGGTGTTGTCGAGCATGATCATGAACAGCGCGAAACACATCGCTCCGAGCGTCCACCACTTGCGGTTGTCGTCGGTGATCAGGTGGCGGTAACGGGTCAAGCGCGCTCACTTCCTTTCAGAGCCTCGTAAGTCTGGGCGAGGTCCTCGCGCTCCATCAGCGACTCGACCGCGGCGTCGAGCTTGCGTCGCTGCGCCGCGGTGAGGGTGGTCACGAAGGCCTCGATTCCGGTCAGCCGGACGGTGACGATCTTGGCGACGAGGTTCTTG
>DATFQO010000028.1:0-6885 GCA_035264245.1 Solirubrobacterales bacterium | reverse complement strand
CGAGTTCTCCGCCCCCCCGCTTTGCCTTGTCGCCAAGATCCTGCGCTCCCGATGCCATGTCCGTCTTCATTTCGCTGCGCTCCCTCGTTGGGCCGCGCCCGGGACACAGACCGTGATCGCCCCGGGTTCGACGTCGACCTTGAATGACTTGACCTTCTTGCGGTCGCCCCCGTCGAGCTCGTAGCGGACCTTGCGGTCGACCTTGACGCGCACCTTGCCCCCCTGGGTGACCCGCACGAACGGGGACTTCTGCGCATCGCCGAGGGCGGTGCGGGCGGCGGCGCGCATCAGCTTCACCGGGCCCTCGGAGGTGAGCACGCCGACGTCGAGCTTGCCGTCGTCGGGCCGGGCGTCGGGGAATACTTCGATCCCGCCGAAGAGTTCGCCGAGGTTGCCGACCAGGATGCAGCTGGCAGGGCCCTTGTACCAGCGCACGCCGTCGATCTTGATCTTCACGTCGAAGCCCGCCGCGTTCAGCTTCGCGGCGCCGCCGAGCACGTAGGCCGCCCGGCCGAGGCGGTCCTTGAGGTCGTCGGCGCCCTTGATCATCGCCGCGTCGAAGCCGGCCCCGGCCATCACCCCGAAGCGCTCGCCGTTGAAGCGGCCCACGTCGAGCCGGCGGCGATCACCGTGCAGGGCGACCTCGACCGCTCCGGCGATGTCGCGCTCGATACCGAGGTTGGTGGCGAACAGGTTCGAGGTCCCGGCGGGGGCGATCGCCAGCGGGACCTGGCTGTCCTCGAGCGCGTTGACGCAACGCCGCACCATCCCGTCCCCGCCCCAAGCGAGGATCAGCTCGGCTCCGTCCTCCAGCGCCTGCTCGACCGCGGCGGGCGCCCGCTTGCTCTTCGACACCTCGGTCCACAGCGGCTCGACGACGCCGGCGTCGTCGAGCGCGCGGCGCAGCTCGGGAAGACCGCCCGCGAACGTCTTGCCGGCATGGGCGACGACCGCGAGCCTCATCGGCGGGCGCGTCTTTCCGCCGCCACGCCGGCGGCGCGGCAGGCGAACAGCAGCACCAGGATCGCGCCGATGCCGACAAGGACCCCGCCGGCGACGTCGAGCGGATGATGCATGCCCTCGTACATGCGCGAGAGGGCGACGAAGGTGGTGAGGAGGATCGCGGCGGTCCAGGCCAGCGCCTTCCTCAGGCTGCTGGTGAAACGGGTGGTGAGGAGCAGGACGAGGCCGGAGTAGACCGCGATCGAGGCGGCGGTGTGCCCGGAGGGATAGCTGGCGTCGACCGGCAGGTCTTCCAGGCGCTGGACCGAGGGGCGATCGCGGGGAACCGCGAGCGAGGTGACGCGGTAGGTGGCCGACTCGGCGGCCAGGACGAAGACCGCGAACGCGGCGATCAGCCAGCGGCGCATGAGTGCGCAGACCAGGGCGACCAATCCGACGATGATCGGCAGGACCGGGGCGCCGCCGACCTGCGAGCCGACTTCGGCGAGCGTGGTGAGGGTGCCGGTGCGGTTTTCGGCGAGGGTGTCGTTGAAGCTCTCGTCCGTCCCTTCCAGCCCGAGCCCGCCGCTGGGGAGCAGGACGTGGACGACGAGCAGGGCGAGCAGGATCGAGACCGCGGCCAGCACCAGGAAGCCGGCGAGCAGCGCGAGGAAGAAGACGAGGGCTGGGTGGCGGGTGTCGAACCTGGCGGCGAAGCGCTCGGCGGGCCCGCCCGGACGGGCTTCGAAGATCGGCACGGAGTGGCGGTCGACGGGGCGCTCAGCTTGCGCGGTGGGACCCGTGCGGGATTGTTGAGCGGTAGTCACGGCGTCTACCTCCCCGCAAGCGCCACTTGTTATTCCTTGGGGGTCCTATGCCGTTCTTTCTGCTCCTCCTGATCGCTACCGCCGCGGGATTGGCTGCCGCCTTCCTGACCCGGCTCTATCCCGGCGCGGCCGGCGCGCCGGCCGTCGTCGAGGCGGCGCGTGAGGCCGGGCAGCACGCCACCGGCGCGGCGGGCCAGCGCGCGGCGCGGGCGGCGCGGCTCGACCCGGAGAGGGCAACCGGGCTGGCTCTGACGCTGGCGCTTGTGGCGATCGCGGCGGGGGGCGTGGTGCTGGCCCTGCTGGCGGTCGTCGTGCGCAGCAGCGACGCGCTCTCCGGAATCGACAGCAGCGTCGCCGAGTGGGGCAACCGCCACGGGAGCGCCTGGTCGCACGACGCGCTCACGCTCGTCACCTACTTCGGGGAGACGGTGACCGTGGTCGTTCTCGCGGTCGTCGTCGCCGCCGTCGAGATCGCGCGCACCCGCAACCGCTGGGTGGTGCCGTTCCTGCTGGCGGTGATCCTCGGAGACAAGCTCCTGACGGAGGCGATCAAGCAGCTCGTCGACCGCGCCCGCCCGACGATCGAGGCCGTCGCCGCGACCCTCGGCCCCTCCTTCCCCAGCGGCCACACCTCCACCGCCGCCGCGTCATGGGCGGCCTTCGCCCTCGTCGCCGGCCGCTGGTGGGGACGCCGAGCCTGGCCGGCGCTCGCGGGCGCCGCGGTCGGCATCGCGGTGGGAGTCGCGCTCAGCCGCGTCTTCCTAGACGTGCATTGGCTGACCGACGTGCTCGGCGGCCTCGCCCTCGGCTGGGCCTGGTTCGCGGCCTGCGCGATCGCCTTCGGCGGCCGTCTCCTAAGCTTCGGCGCCGCCGCTCAGGCAGCGGGCCGCGGCGCGGCAGAGGTGGAGCCAGTCAAGAATCTGAGTGGGTAGTTGAGCACCCATACGGTGCCCAATTGACCTTTCGATTTCGGCGGCGCTACGCTCGGGTCCCGATCCGGGGTGGTGTAGTCGGTAGCACGCCTGGTTTTGGTCCAGGAAGCAGGGGTTCGAGTCCTCTCCTCGGAATTGCCAGTTCGACCTACTCCTCGGTCGCCCGCGCTACCTTGCCGCCTTTCGCTCCCGGCTCCATCGCCGGGCCGCGCGGAGAGGCGATGCCGAGGACGCGCATCGCCTTCAGGCCGAGGCCGAGCTTCTCGCGTCCTTCGGTCGCGCTGACGTCGTGGCCGCAGAGATCGCGGACGCGCTCGAGCCGGTAGCGAATCGTGTGGCGGTGGGTGAACAGCTGTTTGGCGGTGGCGGCGACGTTGCCGTCGTTGTCGAGATAGGCCTCGACCGTGGTGACGAGCTCGGTCTCGTACTGGTCGTCGTAGGCCACCAAGGGCTCGATCGTCTCGGCGTAGAAGCGTTCCAGCTCGGCCGGATCCTCGCTCATCGCCGGCAGCAGCAGGCGGTAGGCGCCGGTGTCCTCGAAGGCGAGCAGGGAGTGCCCTTCCGCTTCGCCGACGTTGACCGCGAGGTGGGCCTCGCTGCCGGCCCGGTAGAGGTCGACGGGGTCGGCGCAGCGGCGACTGCGGCCGGTCGTCAGGTGGAAGCCGGAGAGGCTGTCGTCGAGCTCGCGTGCCAGCCCGGCCGCCGCCCGCGCCAGGCGCTCGTCGTCCTCAGCCGGAACGATCGCGGCGATCTCGGCCGCCGCCTCGCCACCGTCGCTGGCGGCGAGCGACCCCGGCGCCAGGGCCCGAAGGGCACGCTGGGCCAGGACCAGCGCCCGCTCCCGCCACTCGCCCGTCTGCGCCGCCCGCGGCGCCGCCCGCAGGACGACCACACCGGCGCCACGATCGAGGTCGGCGCCGAGCTCGGAGGCCTGGGCGACGAGGTCGCGGCGATCGGTCACCTCGCGGCGCAGCACGGCGCGGACGAAGGCGCCGGCGGCCTCCTCGCTCTCCCACTCGGGCGAGCGCGAGCGCTCCAGCTCCAGCGCCAGCAGCGTCGTCACCATCCGCGCGATCACCGGATCCGGCGCCGCCTTGGCCCGGTAGCGCAGCTCCCCCACCGCGGTGTCGGCGACCCGCAGCTCCACCGAGGTCACCCCTTCCCCGCCCGAGAGCAGCTTCTGCTCCTGGTCTGAGGAAGCGCCGGCGACGGCAAGTACCGCGCTTGAGCGGTCGATCAGGGCGACGCTGGCATCGAGCAGCCGCGCCGCCGCCCGCGCCACTGCGGGCAGGCCGGCGCCCGACTCGACCGCCTCGGAGAGCGCGTCGAGCAGCCCCGCTCGCTCCTTGCTCGTGGAACTCGGCATCCGGCCATTATCCGGGTGTCCGGCTGGTGGCGCCGGACCAAGCAGGGCAAGGACGCAGGGAGCCCGAATAGCAGCGCTATTTGGGCGACTGAGGACGCCGCCATGCGCAGGTCCGCCGCCACCAGCTAGCTGCCGTTGAAGAGGTCGACTATGTCGGGGTAATAGAGAACGAAGACCAGCCCGATGACGACGCCGCCGACGACCAGCGCCGCGAGCACGAAGATCGAGAGGAAGCCGGCGGCCGCCTTCTCCCAGAGCCGCCCGTAGGCGCTCAGCGCCGGGGTGAGGATCAGGGTCACGAAGACGGCCAGGCAGATCACCGCCGCGGCGCCGTAGAGCAGGTACTGGTGACCGAGGTCGGTCAGCGCGTAGAGAGTCACTGATCTGGATTTTGGCGCACTTGCGAGACGACCAGCCCGACGGCCGCGCAGAACGAGAAGGCCGCGGCCCCCAGCGCCCAGCCGGCGCTGACGTCGCTGAGGTAGTGAACCTCGAGGTAGACGCGGGAGAGGCCGATCAACCCGGTCAGCACGAAGCCGGTGACGACGACCGCCGTCGCCCGCGCCATCCCCGGCCGCAGCCGCAGGATGATCGTGATCGCCAGCCAGAGGTAGAAGACCGAATGGGCGGCGTGGCTGCTCGGGAAAGAAGAGCCCCCCACGGAGGTGAGCGGATCGGGCGGGCGGGGGCGGTCGACCACGCCTTGGAGCGCGTCGATCCCGGTCTGGGTGATCGCCATCCCGCCGACCAGGACCCAGAACTCGACCCAGCGCCGGTGCCAGGCGAGCAGGGCGGCGCAGATCGCCGCCGCCAGGCCGACGGCGGTCGCCGACCCGAACCAGCTGATCACCTTGGCGATGCTGGTGAGAACGCCGGTCTGGACGTGGCCGACGAGTTCGAACGCGGTTTCGTCGCCCGGCGTCGGCCCCGGGTCGGCGCCGATGATCACCGTGTAGGCGACGAGGACGAAGAGCGCCACCGCCAGCGTCGCCATCAGCGAGGTGAATTCGAGCCCGAAGGTGCCGCCCGGCGTGACCCGATCCCAGAGGAAGCGGAACTGGGGGCGGCGGGCGAGGGCGACGATCCAGGCCGTCGCCCGGTGCTCCTCCATCCAGCGCACCGCCGCCTCGCGGTTCTCCTCCTCGCGCAGCTTGCGGATGACGAAGACGGCGCCGGCGACGACGACGATCAGGGTCGCCAGCGCGGCCGCGCCTTTCGCGGCGTAGTGGCCGGCGGTCTCGATGCTGCGCGAGAAGAAGTAGCCGACGAGGATGTGCAGCGAGGCCCAGAGGCCGGTGCCGAGGATGCTGTAGGGGACGAAGGCGCGGTACCCCATTCCGGAGCTGCCGGCGATGAAGGGGGCGAAGGCGCGGACGAGGCTGATCCAGCGGCCGATGAAGATCGTCTTGCCGCCGTGGCGGCCGAAGTAGTCCTCGACTTTCTCGAAGCGCTCGTGGCTGATCCCGACCCGCGGGCCGTGCTCGAGCACGAACTCGCGGCCCAGCCGGCGGCCGAGGAAGAAGCTGGTGGTGTCGCCGAGCCAGGCCGAGAACCAGGCGATCGCGATCAGCAGGTAGATGTCGATCGCGCCCTGGCCGGCGACCGCGCCGCCGAGCAGCATCACCGTCTCCCCTGGGACGACGAGGCCGACGAAGGCGCCGGTCTCGGCGAAGGCGAAGACGGCGACCAGCAGGTAGGTCCAGGCGCCGAGCGTGTTCGAGACGTCCTCGAGCAGGTTCTGCAGGTCGAGGTGGCCGAGCTGGCGGCTGATGAAGTAGTAGACGACGCCGATCGCCAGCGCGATGGCGGCGATTTTCAGGCGTTTGCGGTTGCTCCCGCCCTCACCTTCACCCGGCATCTTCATGGCGCAAGTCTCGCTTCTCCGGCGGCGCAGACGATCGCTTCGGTGGTGTCGAGGCGCGCCGCGGCGGCCCGCGCCGCAGCGAGGTCGGGAAAGAGGCCGACGGCAGTCGGGCCTGAGCCGCTGAGGATCGCCAGCGGCGCCCCGGCCTCGCGCAGCGCCGCCAGCGCTTCATTGACGTCGGGACGCAGGGAGAGCGCAGCGGGTTCGAGATCGTTGACGAGCAGGTCGGGATAGCCAAGCGGCGAGGCGCCGGCGCCGGCGACCTCCCGCAGGCTCGCCGCCAGGTCGTCGAGCTCCGCGGTGTTGCGTCCGAGGCCGAGCCGGTCGGCCTCGGCGAAGACCGCGGCGGTGCTGAGGCCGCCCCCGCCCGGGAGCAGGACGGCGGCATGCTCGGCGGGCTCGGGCAGGCGCTCGACCAGCTCGCCGGCGCCGCGGACCAGCGCCAGGGCGGGCCGCAGCTGCGAAGGGACGTCGGCGCCGAGCTCGGCCGCCAGCTCGGGCAGGTCCGCGACCTCGCCCGCCGCCAGCCGCAGGACCGCGGCCGCGTCGCCGCTGCCGCCGCCGAGCCCGGCCGCGACCGGGACCTTCTTCTCGATCTCGATCCGCAGCGGCTCGCGCTCCCAGCCGCGCTCGCGCAGCCCGGCCAGCGCTCGCGCGGCGAGGTTCTCGCCCTCGACCCCGGGGCAGAGGACTTCGTCGCGCCCGGCCGGGGAGACCTCGATCAGGTCGGCCAGCTCCAGCGGCTCGAACAGCGAGCAGAGCTCGTGCAGTCCGTCCTCGCGGGTCGGTCCCAGGTAGAGGCAGAGGTTGAGCTTGGCGGGGGCGCGGAGCAGCATCAGCGGCGCAGCTTCGCGGAGAGGGCGGCGAACTGCTCCGGCGCCAAGGCCTCGGCGCGGGCGTCTTCCGGCAGCCCGAGCTCGGCCAGGGCCGCGCGCGCCGGCCCGAGGCTGCCGG
>DATFQO010000027.1:0-16850 GCA_035264245.1 Solirubrobacterales bacterium | reverse complement strand
CGGGATCGCCTCGAGCCTCGTGACCAAAGTCGGCTTCAAGCCGATCCTCGCCGCCGGCATGGTCCTGATCGCCAGCGGCCTCCTCTGGTTCAGCCAGATCTCCGCCGACGGCACCTTCCTCGCCGACATCCTCGGCCCCTCGCTGCTCGCCGCCGTCGGCCTCGGCTTCGCCTTCGTGCCGGTGACGATCGCCGCCGTCTCCGGCGTCGAGGACCGCGAGCAGGGCCTCGCCAGCGGCCTGATCAACACCTCTCAGCAGGTCGGCGGCGCCCTCGGCCTCGCCGTCCTCGCCGCGATCGCCAACTCCGAGATCGGCACCTCCACCGACCCCGCCACCCTCACCGACGGCTTCTCCTCCGCCTTCCTCGTCGGCGCCGGCTTCGCCGTACTCGGCCTGATCGCCACCCTCCTCCTGATCCGCACGGCGGACAGCAAGGCACACGTGGAGTTGGGGGCCGAACCGGCGACCGAATCCAGTTCTTAGAGCCCAATCGGAACGGAACTGACACGGAAGTGTCATTTCTTCGAGCCAGTTCAGTAACGCCTATTGACGAGGCAATTCTCGCCCCTAGGATCGGCCGCCGGAGGGGTGTTGGAGGCAGGTGCCTCCAGACGATTGACACTCGCTCTATCCGGTTAACCGCCGGATCCGGTTCTAGTCCGGCGCCCTCCGCAGACATACCGCGACAAGCGGGTCGAGTGGGGCGATCGTGTTAACTTTGAGGGCACGGGTGTCAATCGTCTGCGGGGTGGTTCCCCGCTACACCAGACTCGACCCGCCTCGCGGCGGGTCTTGTCGTTTCTAGGGCCGCGAGAACCATCCACAGGACCCTCAGATCCGGCGTCGAATCAGACGCGGTGAACCCTGAAGCCGCACCGACGCCCCTTCGCTACGAGCCGGGGATGGACGCTCGCAGCACGCGGGTCGCCGAACGGCTGAAGACGCCGATGCTGATCGCGGCGGCGCTGACGCTGCCGACGGTCGCGATCACCGAGTCGGAGCCGGGAGGGCTGCTGGAGACGATCGCGGTGGTCCTCAACTGGGTGACCTGGACCGCCTTCCTGATCGAGTTCGTGGTGATGCTCTCGGTCGTGCCGGACCGCCGTCGCTGGCTGCGGCACCACCCGCTCGACCTCGTCATCGTCTTCTTCACCCCGCCGGTCCTCCCCGCCGGCCTGCAGAGCCTGCGGGTCCTGCGCCTGCTGCGGTTACTGCGCCTGCTGCGGCTGGCCCAGCTCTCGCGTGAGGTCTTCTCGCTCGAGGGCGTGCGCTACGCGGCCCTGCTGGCGCTGCTCTCGGTGGTCGGTGGCGCCGCCCTCTTCGATGCCTTCGAGCAGCGGCAGGACCTCGACTTCTGGGACGACATCTACTGGGCGATCACGACGATGACGACGCTCGGCTCGAACATCGAGCCGACCACCACCGGTGGCGAGATCGTCTCGGTCTTCGTCCTTCTGGTCGGGATCGGGTTCGTCGCTCTGCTCACCGGCTCCTTCGCTCAGCGCTTCCTCGCTCCCGAAATTGCCGAGATCGAGGAGGAGCTCGAGGAGGAGCGGCTCTCAGCTGAGGCACTGGCGCTGCGGGAACTGAAGAGCGTCCAGCAGCAGTTGCAGACGCTCGAGGTCGCGATCGAGCGGATGGCGCGACCGCGCTAGTCGGCCTGCGCCTGCTCCTCGGCGATCTTCGCCTCGAGCTCCTTCATCACTTCCGGATCGCGCAGGGTGGTGACGTCGCCCAGCGCCCGGCCCTCGGCGATGTCGCGCAGCAGGCGGCGCATGATCTTGCCGGAGCGGGTCTTCGGCAGGTCCTCGGCCCAGATGATCCGCTTCGGGCGGGCGAATTTGCCGATCCGCTCGGCGACGGTGGCGCGGATGCCCTCGACCAGCTCCTCGCTTTCCTCGATCCCGCCGCGGACGGTGACGAAGGCGCAGATCGCCTGCCCGGTCTCCTCGTCGGACTGGCCGATCACCGCCGCCTCGGCGACGTCAGGGTGGGCGACGATCGCCGACTCGACCTCCGCGGTCGAGAGCCGGTGGCCGGAGACGTTGACGACGTCGTCGATCCTCCCGATCACCCAGAAGTAGCCGTCGGAGTCGCGGCGGGCGGCGTCGCCGACCAGGTAGCGCTCGACCCCGAAGCGGGAAAAATAAGTCTCGATGAAGCGGTCGTCCTCCTTGTAGAGGCCGCGCAGCATCGAGGGCCACGGGCGCTCGAGCACCAGCAGCCCCTGGCCTTCCTCCACCGGCTCGCCCTTGCTCTCGTCGACCACCTGGGCCTCGACACCGGGGAAGGGCGTCGTCGCCGAGCCCGGCTTGGTCGCCGTGATTCCCGGCAGCGGCGAGATCATGATCCCGCCGGTCTCCGTCTGCCACCAGGTGTCGACCACCGGGCAGCGACCGCCGCCGATCACCTCGTGGTACCAGAGCCAGGCCTTGGGATTGATCGGCTCGCCGACCGACCCCAGAAGGCGCAGCGAGGAGAGGTCGTGCTCGGCCGGGATGTCCGCCCCCCACTTGATGAAGGTGCGGATCGCGGTCGGCGCCGCGTAGAGGATCGTCGCCTTGTAGCGGGCGGCGATCTCCCACCAGATGCCTTTGTGCGGGTAGTCGGGCGCCCCCTCCCACATCACCGAGGTCGCCCCGTTGGAGAGCGGGCCGTAGACGATGTAGGAGTGGCCGGTGACCCAGCCGACGTCGGCGGCGCACCAGTAGACGTCGGACTCGGGCTTCAAGTCGAAGACGTAGCGGTGGGTGGCGGTGACCCCGGCCATGTAGCCGCCGGTCGTGTGCAGGATCCCCTTCGGCTTCGCGGTCGAGCCCGAGGTGTAGAGGATGTAGAGCGGGTGCTCGGCCCCCATCGGCTCGGCCGGGCACTCGGGGTCCGCGGCCGCCATCGCCTCGTCGTAGAAGACGTCGCGCCCCTCGGTCATCGGGCACTCGATCCCGGTGTGGCGGACGACGACGATCTTCTCCAGCGCGTGGTGGTCGGCCATGTGCTCGTCGACCGCCGGCTTGATCGGCGCCGTCTTGCCCTTGCGGCGGGCGCCGTCGACGGTGACCAGCGCCTTGGCTTCGGAGAAGTCCATCCGCTCGGCGACCGACTCGGCCGAGAAGCCGCCGAAGACGACGTTGTGCGGGGCGCCGATCCGGGCGCAGGCGAGCATCGCGACGACGACCTCGGGGATCATCGGCAGGTAGATCCCGACCACGTCGCCCTTCTCGACGCCGAGGTCCTTGAGCGCGTTGGCGAAGCGCTGGACGTCGCGGTGCAGGTCGGCGTAGGTGATGTCGCGCTCCTCCCCCTCCTCGCCGCGCCAGTGGTAGGCGACGCGGTCGCCGATGCCCGCCTCGACGTGGCGGTCGAGGCACTGCGCCGAGGCGTTCAGCCGCCCGTCGGCGAACCACTTGTAGAAGGGCGGGTCGGAGTCGTCGAGACCCTCGCTCGGCTCGACGTCCCAGTCGAGCAGCTCCTTCGCCTGCGCTAACCACCAGGCCTCCGGATCCGCGGCAGCCTCCTCGTAGACCTTCGGGTCCGACCAGAGCGCATTCGCCCGAAACTCCTCGGGAGGATCGAATTTCTCGACCTTCAGAAGCTCCTCCAACTTCTGCTCAAGATTCATAACTCAAACCTATCTAAGGGCGCCTGACCAAGCAGATCAAGGACGCAGGGAGCGCCGTGTGCTCTGCACACAAGCGACCGAGGACGCCGATATGCGCCGGTCAGGCGCCCTTAGAGGCCGGCGGGGTGCCTTGCTATGAAACCTTCCGGCGAGTCGACCCAGGGGTCGTGCCAGCGCGGGCCGGGGCCGCCGACGGTGTCGAAGGCGATGCCGGCGACGACCATCCAGGCGTGACCGGAGTTGGCGTAGACCGTGATCCACTGGCCGGGCCCGGGTTCGCCCCAGGTCTCGAGGCCGGTCGAGTCGAGCGGGCTTTCGATCAGGCCACCGCCGTGCAGCGCGTAGCTGACGGCGCCGGAGCAGTCGTAGCCTTCGGATTCGAAGGAGCCGTGGCCGCCGCCCCAGATGTAGGGGGTGGTGGCGATCGCGTTGCCGGCGGCGATCACTTCCTGGACCGCCTGCGGCGCCGAAGCCGGGGCGCTGGCTTCGCTTTCGCTGATCACCTGCGCTTCCTGGCCGGGATTGAGCGGCGCCGGCATCAGCCCCGTGGTCGCGTCGCCGCCTTCGGAGGCAACCTGTTCGGAGATCGCCGAGAGGTTGTCGCTGAGCGCTTCTTCGCGCGAGGCCAGTTCGTCCAGCGCTTCCTGGCGCTCGACCTGTTCGGCTTTCAGTTCGTGGAAGCGGGCGGCCGCTTCGGCGCGGGCCGCGGCGACTTCGCGCTCCTTGGCGGCGATTTCGTCGCGTGCCGTTTCGATCTTCGCCCGCTGCTCGTCGAGCCGCTCGACCGCGCCGCGGACCTGGTCGCGCAGGTCCTTGACCCGGCCGACGACCGCGTCATCGTATTCCTGGATCTGGCGCAGGTATTCGGTCTGGGCGGCCATCTCCGACCAGTCCTCGGATTCGAGGATCGCGTTGAGGACGTCGGGCGAGCCGGTCTCGTACATCGCGACCAGCCGCTCGCGGAGAACGTCGACCGCCCGGTTGAGTTTCGCCCGTACCCGCTCCAGGTGGGCTTCTTCGGCTTCCAGCGCCGCGGTGGCGCGGTCCAGTTCGGCCTGCTTCGCGGCCAGTTCGGCCTCGATCGCTTCCTGTTCCTGGCGCAGGCCCGAGACTTCGCCCAGCTTCGTGTCGATTGCCCGGTTCTGTTCGGCGATCGTCGCGGTCAGGTCGCTGCTGTGCGCGCGCACCCCTTCCAGCTTGTCGCGCGTCTGTTCCAGCTTGGCCTGGGGATCCGCCGGCGCCGTTTCCGCCCAGGCGACCGCCAGCGCGCAGGAGGCGGCCAGGAGCAGCGCGGCAAAGACCAGGGCACGGCGGCGGACCGTGCTCGTAGAGGAGCTGAACAGCACGACGGCGCAGGCTAGCGAAGCCGCCTAAACGCTTTGGAGGTGGTCTATAACCCGCAACTTCCCTTGCAATTTGCGGATTTTGAAGGAGTCCGGGGGTCGCCATCGACCCCCGGACCCGAGAAGGGGACTAGGCGAGCAGCTTGGCCTTCGCCTGGTCGAACTCCTGCTGGCTGAGGTCACCTTTGGCCTTCAGCTCGGAGAGCTTGTGCAGCTCGTCAGCCGACGAACCGGAGTGCGCCTGCTGCTGGACGTATTCGTCGAAGTGCTTTTTCGCGTCGGCCTGGGCCTTGATCGTGCGATCGCGCATGCCGGCACCGCGGGCGATCAGGTAGATCAGCGAGGCGAGGAACGGGATGACGACGAGGAACAGGCACCAGCCCGCCTTCCCCCATCCGGAGATCTCGTGATCGCGGAAGAGGTCGGTGAGGATCGTGATCAGGATCCAGATCCAGATCACGAAGAAGAAGATCTCGAGCGCTACGAGGAGGAGTTCCCCGAAGCTGACGTCGGCGAGTGGTAGTGGCAAGTTGTTTCCTTTCGGTGGGACTAGTTACTTCGGATTCTCATTGCAAAAAGCACAATTGCAACCGAGGTTGCCAGGTTGAGGCTCGAGACCCCCTCCCGCATCGGGATCGAGACGCGCGCATCGGCGCGTCCGAAGACGTCGCCGCTGAGCCCGTGGCGCTCGGTGCCGAAGGCGAGGATCGCCCGCTCGGGCAGCCGCCCGGGGGCCAGCTCCTCCCCATCGGGGTCGATCGCCAGCAGCGGCCGGTCGCTCTCCGGCAGGCGCTCGACCCTGGCGACCGGGAGGGCGAACTGCAGCCCGGCGGCACCGCGCACCGCGTCGGGATGCCAGGGATCGTTCTCGCCGCTGGCGATGAGCGCCGCCGCCCCTGCGGCAGCGGCGACCCGGATGCAGGCGCCGATGTTGCCCATGTTGCGCGGTTGCTCGAGCAGGACGGCGGGCGTCGGCGCCGGGTCGGCGAGGGCGGCCTCGAGGTCGACGCGCGGGCGGCGGGCGATCGCGGCGACGCCGGTGTGCGGCAGCAGCGGCACCAGGTCCGCCAGGGTCGCCTTGTCGACGGTCTCGACCCGGCCGGCGATCTCGCCCGCCAGGTCAGGCGCAAGGTCCGCGGCCATCTCCTCCAGCGCCGGCGGGTCGACGGCCACCGCCTCGACCAGCTCGGCGCCGAACCTCAGCGCGTGCTTGAGCGCGTGGAAGCCCTCGACGACGGTGAGATCCGGATCGCGGCGCGCGGTGCGGAAGCGCACAGCGCGTTCGTGCTCCGGGCGGCCCATCGGCGCATCATGACCGGATCAGCTGGTGAGCTGCGCCTGCGCCAGCTGGTCACGACCGCTCGCCTTGGCCAGGTAAAGGGCCTCGTCGGCGCGTTGCAGCAGGTCGTCGAGGCTCTCGCCATGGTCCCAGAGGGCGACGCCGGCTGAGCAGGTCTGTTCCATCGGGGTCGCCCGCCGCAGCCGCTCGACGATCTCCGCCGCCTGCTCGGGCTCGGTGTCGGGCAGCATCACGAGGAACTCCTCGCCGCCGTAGCGGACGATCGTGTCCTCGCCCCGCAGGGCGCTGTCCCATTCCCGGGCGCAGGCGCGCAGCACTTCGTCGCCGGCGAGGTGGCCGTGTGTGTCGTTGTAGTTCTTGAAGTGGTCGATGTCGAGGATGGCGACGCTGAGCGGCAGGAGCGAGCGGCGGGCGCGGGCCATCGCCTGCGGCAGCTGTTCCTCCAACACCCGCCGATTCGGCAAGCCGGTGAGGGAGTCGTGGCGGGCCATGTCCTGAACCTGACCGAGCAGCTCCTCCCGTTCGGCCTCGATCCGCTTGATCTCGGTGACGTCGGTGGCGCGGGCGTAGATCAGGGACTCGTCTGGCGAAATCTGGGAGCTCCAGCGCAACCAGTGCCAACTGCCGTCTTTCGCCTGGTAGCGGTTTTCGAAGGAGAGGGTCTCGGCGCCTTCGAACAGGCCGGCGGTCTCGGCTTCCGTGCGCTCACGGTCATCGGGGTGGACGCGCTCGACGAAGGGAATCGACCGCAGCTCCTCGAGGCCATAGCCGAGGTGATGGGTCCAGGCGTCGTTCAGCTCGACGAAGTAGCCATCCATGTTGGCGGTGCAGAGCATGTCGCGCGAGAGGTCGAAGAAGTGACGGGCCCGCTCGTCGGCGCGGGCTCGGCGGGCGACGATGCTGGTGATCAGCAGCATCACCACGGTGAGCGAGATCAGGGTGAAGAGCCAGCGGGTCAGGGGCGAGTAGCCGGCGGTGCTTTCGACCAGGAGAAGAACGGCCCCGTAGGCGACGAGGAGCCAGCCGAGGTGGATGGCGGCGACCCGGCGCGGGAAGTAGATAGAGGCGACCAGGGTCGACCAGACGAAGATCGTCCCGTACTGGCCGACCGCGATCCCGCTCTCGTAGATCAGCAGAGAGGTGACGGCGCTGACCCCGGCAAGAATCGCGTGCACGCCCCAGCCGGGAAGCTTGTCGCCAAGCGCCCAGACGATCCCGCCGGCGACCGCCATTGCCAGCGCGGTGAGGATCAGGGCGGTTTCGTCGCCGCCACTCGGGTGCGGCAGGAGAAGGGAGATCGCGACGAGGCCGGCGCCGGCGACGAGGAGGGCCGCCGTGGCCCGCGTCTGGCTCCGCGAGGCCGGGCGGATGCTTACCCGATTTTGATGAGGCGCCATTGCCTGAACATCGGCAAACGCCCACGTTTCCTTTAGGGGCGAACCACCTGGAACTGGCCCATCAGGCCGTGGTCCTCGTGGTCCAGCATGTGGCAGTGGATGACGAATTTCCCGGTGTGATCGGAGAAGTGACCGGCAAGGAGAATTTTTTCATTGGGGTAGACGAAGAACGTCTCCTTCAGGCAGTCTTCGTAGCTGGGCGGCGGCTTGCCGTTGCGCTCCAGCAGGTACCAGTCGGTGTGGTGCAGGTGCATCACGTGGGCGACGTTGGTCCTGTTGTGGATCTCCCAGGTCTCGGTCGTGTTCAGCTTCGGGAAGGCCTCCGAGTGCGCCGGGTTGAAGGTCCGCCCGTTGAGCTCCCACCTGGTCTCGAAGAAGCCGCCGATCGTGATCGTCCAGCGATGGTCGGGCTCGCGCTTGGCGTGGCGGGTCCACTTCGGCAGCGGCCGCAGGTGGCGCGGCACGTGGGTGCGATCGGGGACCCGCTCGCTCCCGACCCGGAACTGCATCAGGGCGCCGCCGTAGGTGCGGGCCCCCTCGGGATCGCGGCCGGCGTGGCGTTTGCCGCTGCGCAGCTCGACGCTCTCCCCCGCCATCCCCGCGAAGTCGACGATCACCTCGACCCGCTCGGCCGGCCCGAGGAGGATTTCGCGGCGCCGCACCGGTTTCGGCATCAGCCCGCTCTCGGTCGCGATCTGCAGCATCGGGGCGCCGTTGGAGAGCTGCAGGTTGTAGCTGCGGAAGGAGGAGACGTTGAGCAGGCGCAGCCGGTAGCGGCAGGGTTGGACCGGGTGGTGCGGCAGGTAGGCACCGTTGACGAGGACGGTCTCGCCGAGGATTCCGTCGTTGGGCGGGCGCCGGTTGGTGAACGGGTCGGTCAGCTGGTTGTGGCGGTCGAAACTGCGGTCGCAGATCATCAGCGGCAGGTCGCGGTCGCCGCTCGGGAACGAAAGCCCCTGCTCGAACTCGTCGTCGACGATCCACATCCCGGCGAGGCCCTTCCAGGTGTGCGAGGCGGTGCGGTCGAGGCGGTGGTCGTGGTACCACTGAAACGAAGCGCGTTCGGGCCGACCGTCCTCGACCAGGTCGTAGACGTAGGTTTTGCTCCCGTCCGGCTCGATCAGGAGGTCGTTGCCGGACTGGCGGGCGGAGAGGCCGCGGGGGATGCGGCAGAAGTAGGAGACCGGCTGGCGCTCGGTCAGGCCGCCGGGCTGGCCGTCGAACTGGGTCCGGTTGTGGCCGCCGTGCAGGTGGACCGAGAGCTCCCCCACTTTCTCCGGCAGCTCGTGGTCGAAGGTGACGCGGGTCCGCTCTCCCGCCCGGCGGCGGATCGTCGGCCCGGGGAAGCTGCCGCCGAAGGTCCAGAGCCTGGTCTTCTGGCCGGGGAGGATCTGCTGCTCGCCCTCGAGGATCGGGATCCGGATGTGGTCGTCGCGCAGGACCGGCGGGATCGGCAGCCGAGCGCGGAAGGGAGCGGCCGCCAGCGCCGGCGTCGGCTCCGCGGTCAGCGGCAGGAGGCCGCCGCTCCTGCCCCGCAGGGGCAGGAGCGCGGCCAGGGCACCGCCGCCAAGGCCGCCGAGGAAAGCTCGTCGGCCGAAGCGGCGGTGCGGTGCTGAGGGCTTCCCAGACGTGCCGTTAGCTGGTCGGCGTGGGAAGCGGGGCTGCCGGGGCCTCGACGGTCACCTGGCCCTGCATTTCGGGATGCACGGCGCACATGAAGTAGAGGACGGTCCCGGGGGCGGCGGTGACTCCCTCGGTGATGTGGGTCCCCTTCTTCTTTTCGCCGGTGAACCAGGAGTCGCCCTTCTTGCCGCTGGTGTCGCCCATCGTGCTCCAACCCGCGGGGCCGGCTTTCACCAGCGGGACCGAGATCTGCTCCGTTTTCGGGTTGAATCCGTGCCACTTGGCGATCGCGAAGCAGATCTTCTTCGGCGTGAAGCAGCTGTTCTGGGCTTTCCGCGTCTTCGGCAGCGAGCTCTTGGTCACCAGCGAGAAGGTGTGCGGGCCGACCTGTTTCGGGTTGGTCGCGTTGAAGACTTCCAGCTGATCGCCGGCGACGACGGTTTCCGGGCCGGAGAACTTCAGCTTGCCTTTGGCCAGTTCTATTTTGATCTGCGCCGTGTTGCCGGTCGGCGTCGCGGCGCCGGCGAGACCGGTGCCTCCGACGGCGAAGGCGAGAGTGGCGGCCGAAACCGCGAGTGCCGCTGCCCGCAGCCGGGCGCGACGTGAAAGCTTGCTGTGCAAAGCGTCCCTTTCTTCGAGTACTTGGGATCGGGGCGGAGCCCCGTATAGACGACGGGCACGGTATTACGCCGCTCGGGCGAGTTCAACGGCCGAGCCTGCGATTACCTGCTTTTGGGGGGTTTGCGCCCTCGGTAAGATCGACCCTCTCGGGTGCCCAGTTTTCTCCACACCTGCTACCGCATCGGCGACATCGATCGCTCCGTCGACTTCTACGCGAAGCTCGGCTTCGAGGAGGTGCGGCGGATGCCGATCGGCGAGGAGGCGATCAACGTCTTCATGGCGATGCCGGACGAGGACCCCCGTCTCGAGCTGACCTACAACCACGGCGTCGCCGAGTACGACCACGGCACCGGCTACAACCACATCGCCCTCGGGGTCGAGGACCTCGACGGCACCCTCGAGCGTCTCGCCGGTCTCGGCATCGAGCCCGAAAAGCCGCCCTACCGACCCGGCGGCCGCACCGAGGGACACCGCATCTGCTTCGTCCGGGACCCGGACGGCTACCGGATCGAGCTAGTCGAGGCGAGTTGATCCCTAAAGGTCTTCGAGCACATCGATCAGCTTGTCGAGTGCAATTTTCTTGCCGTTGCCATAGCGGGTCTTTCCGTCTCGCCATTCCACCGTTGCCTTGCCAATCCGTAGGCTCCCTCTGTGTTTCCCGCCGTTGTCCGCCACAAAGAGCGTCATCCCTTTGGTTCCCAGGGTGATCGTCACATCGTCCATCGCAACCCCTACTTGCATCTGTGCCACTCCTTTTCCCTTTGGCAATGTGAGGCCGCATCGTTTCAGATAGGCGCTCCAGCGAGATATCAAGCTGTATCAATTACCGGCCATCTTAATATCCAGTTATTCGGCACGCCGACGGCTACCGGATCGAGCTGATCGGGGAGTGAACGGCAGCGCGGTCGCTTACGGAATCGGCCTCTGGGTCGTGCTGATCGTCGGGCCGGCGACCGTCACGGCGCTGAAGGGTCAATGGGCCCTGTTCGCCGCCGGCTGGCTCACCGTGGGAATGGTCTGGTGGCTCGCCTCCCTGAGACTTGCGCGGCCCAAGTCCTGGTGGTCTCGCCATATGTACGGAGCGGACAAACTCGCCCGTGCGGAATCTCGCTACGGCGCGACGGCGAGTGGCCAATAGGCGCCGCTGCCCGCTCCGAGATTTGGGGGGCTATGAACCCCCAAACTTCGGAGTCGTCGATCAGCCGGGGCTGATGCCGCCGCCGGCTGGGGGTGCCGGAGCTGGTTCGGGCGTCGGAGTGGGTTCAGCGGTCGGTTCGGGCTCCGGTTCGGCCGCGTCTTCTTCGCCGCCTTCTTCGTCGCCGCCCTTTTCCTTTTCCTTGCCCTCGTCTTCGGCTTCTTCTTCGCCTTCGTAGGTTTCTTCTTCTTCGTAGCTGTTGTAGCCGTTCGAAGAGGTGTGGTCGCTGTCGAGGCCTTCGAGCTCGGGCAGGGAGCCGGTTTCGAATTCGGGACAGTCGCCTTCGACGGCTTCCGACATGTAGTTGGCCCAGATCGGGCCGGCGGTGGGACCGCCGAAGCCGGTGTATTCGCGCGAGGTCGGGTGGCCGACCCAGACCGCGGTCGAGAAGAGCGGCGTGTAGCCGACGAACCAGGCGTCGGAGAGTTCCTCCGAGGTGCCGGTCTTGCCGGCGGCGCTGGAGCAGCCCATCGAGGTGTAGCCGGCGCCGGTGCCCTGGGTGATCACGCCCTCGAGGATCCGGGTGACTTCGTAGGCCTGTCCCTCGGTGAGGACGCGCTTGCCCGAGTCTTTCTCGAAGTCGTCGACCTTGCCGTCGGGGAACTCGACTTTGCTCACCGCGGTCGGATCGTGGTGGATACCGCCGCTGGCGAGGGTCGCGTAGGCGTCGGCCATTTCCAGCGGGGTGACGCCGATCGCGAGACCGCCGATTCCCTCCGCGGGGACCGACTGCAGCGGCGATTCGATCCCCATTTCCTTTGCCGTTTCGGTCACCGCTTCGGGCCCGACGTCGAGGTCGAGCTGGGCGAAGACGACGTTGACCGAGTGCCAGGTCGCGCTTTCCAGGTCGTAGGTGCCGCCCCCCTCGCCCTCGGAGTTGTTCACCGTCCAGCTGCCGCCGCCCGGGATCTCCAGGGTCTTCGGCGAGGTGCCGTCGTAGTAGGTGCTGCCCGGGTCGACGCCCTCCTTCACCGCGGTGGTGAGGACGAAGGTCTTGAACGAGGAGCCCGGCTGGCGGTGCGCCTGCCAGGCGTAGTTGAACTGGCTTTCGTCGGCGTAGCCTTCGGTCGAGGCGAGGGCGACGATCGCACCGGACTTCGGATCGACCGAGGCGAGGCCGGCCGCCGGACCGCCTTCCGGGTAGCAGACGTAGCAGTAGTTTTGGACCGCGTATTCGGCCTTATCCTGCAGGTCGGGGACGATCGTCGTGTAGGCCTTCAGCCCGCCTTTGCGGACGGTGTTGATCCCGTACTCCTCGATCAGTTCGTTCTGGACGAGGTCGAAGAGGAACGGGTCCTTGATCACCTGGTACTTGTCGCCCGGGTTGAGGCCGAGGTCGCGGGTCTTCGCCTCGCGGTATTCGTCGCCGGTGATGTAGCCCTGTTCATTCATCACCAGCAGCACCTCGTTGCGCCGCTTCAGCGCCGCCTTCGGGTCGAGGAAGGGGTTGTATTCCGAGGGCGCCTGGGGCAGGCCGGCGAGCAGCGCCGCCTCGGTCAGGTTCAGCTTCTTGGCCGGCTTCGAGAAGTAGGTCTGCGAGGCGGCCTCGGCGCCGACCGCGGTCTGGCCTTCGACCGTCCCGTACGGCGCGCTGTTCAGATACTGGGTGAGGATCCAGTTCTTGTCGTGGGCTTCCTCGAGCTCGACCGCCAGCGACGCTTCGATCAGCTTTCGCTTCAGCGTGTTTTCCGGGTTGTGGATGTAGAGGTTGCGGACCAGCTGCTGGGTGATCGTCGAAGCGCCCTGAACCGCGGCGCCGGCCTGCAGGTCCTTCCAGGCGGCGCGGGCGATGCCTTCGTAGTCGAGAGCGCCGTGCTCGAAGAAGTTCTTGTCCTCGATCGCGATCGTCGCGTCGCGGAGGATCTGCGGCTGCGCTTTTTCCTGCAGCGGCTGGCGCACGTTTTCGGAGCGGATGAAGCCGATCAAGCTGCCGTCGGCGGCGTAGATCGCCGAGGAGCGGCCCTTCTGCACCGGCTTCAGAGTGTCTAGAGCGGGTGCCGAGTTGTAGACGTCGATCGCCCAGGCGGCCGCCATGCCGCCGGCTACCAGCACCAGCGCGGCCAGGATCCCCAGCGGGATCGCGACCTTGTGCCAGATGGGATGGTGCGGCTTCCTTCGCCGCCTGCGGACCCGCGTCGCCATTCGCTGCGGATTGTAGGGAGGGCAGGGCCCCGGCCACGCGATGGGACAGGGGCGCGCAATGCCGCTTGCCGTCCCGATAGGCTCGCCCGCGCTGGCTCTGTCAAGGGGTATGAGGGAGGAAAAGTGAAACTGGTAATCGGGATCGTTCGCCCCGAGCAGGCGAACCAGGTCCTCGAGGCGCTCTACCGGGCCGAGGTCCGGGGCTTCTCGATGAGCCGCGTGCAAGGGCACGGCGGCGAGATGGACCGGGTCGAGACCTACCGCGGGACGACCGTGCAGATGGGCCTCTCGGAGAAGATGCGCTTCGAGGTCGCCGTCTCCGACGACTTCGTTGACAAAACCGTGCAGGCGCTCTGCGAGGGCGGCCGCACCGGCGAAGTCGGCGACGGCAAGATCTTCGTCGTCCCGCTCGACCACGCGGTGCGGATTCGCACCGGCGACAGCGACGAGGGCGCCGTGACGCCGGTGAGCAAATGAGCGGCGTCGACACGGGCGATACCGCCTGGATGCTGATCGCCACCGCGCTGGTGCTGCTGATGACGCCGGCGCTGGGACTCTTCTACGCCGGGCTGGTGCGCTCCAAGAACGTGCTCAACACCTTCATGATGAGCATCGCCGCGATCGCCGTGGCGACGGTCACCTGGGCGGCGGTCGGCTACTCGCTCGCCTTCGACGGCGGTGGCGACCTGATCGGCGGGCTCGGCAACGCGTTCCTGCAGGGCGTCGACTTCGCCCCGCGTGAAGGGACGACGATCCCGGAGCTGGTCTTCTTCGCCTTCCAGGCGACTTTCTGCATCATCACCGTGGCGCTGATCTCCGGCGCCGTGGTCGAGCGGATGCGGTTCGGGGCGTTCCTGGTCTTCGCCGCTCTGTGGTCGGTGCTGGTCTACGCCGTGATGGCACATTGGGCCTTCGGCGGCGGCTGGCTGATCGAGGGCGGAACCCTCGACTTCGCCGGCGGCGTCCCGGTCGAGATGGCCTCCGGGTTCTCGGCGCTGGCGGCGGCGCTGGTGGTCGGGGCGCGGAAAGACTACGGCCGGCAGGCGCTCCTTCCGCACAACGCGGTCTTCGTCCTGCTCGGGGCGGGACTGCTGTGGTTCGGCTGGTTCGGATTCAACGGCGGCAGCGGCTTCTCGACCGGCGAAGGCAGCGTCCTCGCCTTCACCAACACCCTGCTCTGCCCGGCGACCACCCTGGTCGTCTGGTTCGCGCTCGACGTGCTGCGCGGTCGCAAGGTGACGGCGATCGGAGCCGCCACCGCGATCATCGTCGGCTGCGTGCTGATCACCCCTGCCGGCGGCTACATCAGTCCCGGCTGGGCGATGCTGCTCGGCGCGCTGGGGGCGATCCCGAGCTGGGGGATCATCGCCTACCGGACGCGGACTCGGGTGGACGAGACCCTCGACGTCCTCGCCGCCCACGGCACCGCGGGCTTCTTCGGGATCCTCTTCATCGGCTTCTTCGCCCAGAAGGCGTGGAACGGCGTCTCCGACGGGCTGTTCTACGGCAACGCGGCGCAGCTGGGCGACCAGGCGCTTGCGGCCTTGGCGGCGCCGGTCTACGCCTTCGTCGCCACCTTCGTGCTGCTGAAGGCGATCGGCGCCGTGATGCCGCTGCGGGTGACTGACCGCGAGGAGGCGATGGGCATGGACGTCGTCCAGCACGGCGAGGAGGCCTACGTCACTGGCGAGGGAGCAATCCTGCTCCTGCCCGACGACCACGAGAAGGTCGCCGTGCCAGTCGCCGATCCGGGGTAGGTCTTGGGGTCGGGAGCCGGGTGGCCTCCACCAGACACCGCTCGCTATGGCTCGCGGTTGAGTGTCTGGAGGAGGCCACCCGGCTCCCTCCACCCGGCCGTCGAGGTTAGGCGCGGAGGCGGTAGCCCTTGCTGAAGAGGCGGAGGTTGACCAGGAAGATCGCAGCGGTCGCAGCGGTCAGGGCGAGAAGTGAGAAGGAGATGCTTACTTCGGTGTAGCCGACGAAGCCGTAGCGGACCAGGTTGATCATGTAGTAGATCGGGTTGAAGTGGGTCAGGGTCTCATAGGGCTGGGGCAGCAGCGCCGCCGAGTAGAAGACGCCGCCGAGGAAGATCAGCGGCGTCAGCACGAAGGTCTGGGCGAAGGCGACGTCGTCGAACTGCTCGGCGCGGACGCCGATCAGCACTCCCAGCTGGCTGAAGAAGAAGCCGACCAGGAAGAGCGACGGGATCAGGACGAGGACGTGGTCGACGGGCAGGTCGACCAGCAGCGCCGAGGCGATGAAGGTCAGCACCGCGACGATCAGGCCGCGCATGAAGCCGCCGAGCGAGAAGGCGAGCAGCAGCTCGGCCGGTGAGGCGGGCGAGGAGAGCTGATCCTGGATCGCGCCCTGGAACTTCTGCTGGAGGATCGAGGAGGAGTTGTTGGAGAAGGCGTTGGTCGAGAAGGCCATCATGATCAGCCCGGGGATGACGAAGACGACGTAGTCGATCCCGTGCAGCTTGTCGATCCGCGAGCCGAGGGCGGCGCCGAAGACCGAGATGTAGAGGAAGGTTTCCAGCAGGGGCGCGCCGAGCGTCTGCTTCTTGATCTTCATGAAGCGGTTGACCTCGCGGCGCCAGAGGGTCGCGAAGCGGATCTGGGCGGCGCTCACGAGGCGACCTCGGGCTCGAGCTCGATGTGCGAGCGGGAGAGCTCTTTGCGGCCGACCAGCGCCAGGTAGGCGTCCTCGAGGTTCGGCACCTCGAAGCGGCGGGCGAGCTCATCGCTGGTCCCCTCGGCGACGATCTGCCCCTCGGCGATGAAGGCGATCCGGTCGCAGAGCTGCTCCGCCTCCTCCAGGTAGTGCGTCGTCAGCAAAATCGTCGTCCCCTCCTGGTTGATTTTCTGCACGTAGTGCCAGAGCTCGAGGCGGAGCTCGACATCGACGCCGGCGGTCGGCTCGTCGAGGATCAGCAGTCGCGGGCGGTGCATCATCGCCCGGGCCAGGATCAGCCGCCGTTTCATCCCGCCCGAGAGGGTGCGGGTGCGTTCGTCCTTCTTCTCGGTCAGGGAGAAGGTCTCGAGCAGTTCCTGCGTGCGCTGCCGGCGTTCGCGGCGCGGCATTCCGAAGTAGCCGGCGTGGTAGTCGAGCGTCTCCTCGACGGTGAGGAACCAGTCGATGTTCGGCTCCTGCGGGGCGAGGCCGACCGCCTGGCGCGCCTCGGCGTAGTGGTCGATCGCGTCGTTGCCGAAGATCTCGATCGAGCCGCCGGTCGGCTGCGCGAGCCCGGTCGTGCAGTGGATCAGGGTCGACTTGCCGGCGCCGTTGGGACCGAGCAGGCCGAAGAACTCCCCCTCCTCGATCTCCAGCGAGACGCCGCGCAGCGCCTCCACCCCGGTCGGGTATCGCTTCTCCAAGTCGGTGATGTCGAGGGCCTTCATGCGCCGACGACTCTAGCCAGCGACGGGCTTGGGCCCCTCAGCGGCGCCAGAACCGCCAGGCGATGCGGCGTCCGTCGACGAACCAGACGACCTTGTGCCGGCCGACGGCCGAAGTGGTGACCTTGTTGACGTAGAGCGTGTTCGCTTCGGCTTCTTGGTTTTCGGCGCAGAAGCGTCTCTTCGCGGGGTAGGTGACGCAGACCGTGTA
>DATFQO010000026.1:0-8218 GCA_035264245.1 Solirubrobacterales bacterium | reverse complement strand
CGCCGCCGCCGCGCCCAGGAGTTCCTCGTCGCCGCCAGCCGCTTGATCGACAGCTCGCTCGACCCGATCGAGACCGCGCGCACGATCGTCTCCACCGCGGTGCCGGAGCTGGCCGAGCTCTGCGTGATCGACTTCCGCCGTCCCGACGGCTGGCTCGGCGACAGCGTCGTCGCCGGCGCCAACCCGGAGATGGCAAAAAGACTGGAACAGATCCGCCACGAGAAGCCGCTCGACCCCGCCGGCGAGCATCCGGTGGCGCAGGTCCTGCGACTCAAACAGCCGATGATCTGGCGGGACCTGAAGGCCCCGGAGGTCGTCGACAAGGTCTCCCAGGGGGCCGACCACCTACAGCTGATGCGCGACGCCGGCTACAACTCGGCCGCGGTAGTGCCGCTGGGCGCGCGCGGTCGCACGATCGGCGCCCTCTCCTTTCTCCATGCCCACGGCGACCTCCGCTACGACCAGGGCGACCTCGACTTCCTCGCCGAGCTCGGCGAGCGCGCCGGGCTCGCACTGGACAACGCCCGCCTCTACCGGGAGCGCGATCGCGTCGCCAAGAACCTGCAGCGAGGGCTGCGGCCTCCGCACCCGGCCGAGGTCGAGGGACTGGAGATCTCGGTCGTCTTCGAGGCCGCCGGTGAGGGAATCGAAGTCGGCGGCGACCTCTACGACGTGATCCCGACCGAGGACGGTTGCTGGATCCTGGTCGGCGACGTCGCCGGCAAGGGGAGCACGGCGGCCGGGGTCTCGGTCGCCGTCCGCCATTCGGTGCGCGGGCTGACGCGTGAGATCGACGAACCCGACGAGGTGCTGCGGCGGGTCAACGACCTCCTGCTCACCGGCGAGAGCCTCAACGACTTCGCGACCGCGATGTTGGCGCGGCTGCGGCGCGAAGGAGATGGCTGGAGGGTCATCCTCGCCTCCGCCGGCCACCCGGCCGCGGTGCTCACCGCCGAAGCCGGTCCGCAGATGCTCGGCGGCGGCTCGGTCCTCGGTGCCTGGCGAGAGGCCAACGTCGAGCGGCACGAACGCTCGCTGGCGGCGGCGGAGACCTTTGCCCTCTGCACCGACGGCTGGCTCGAGGTCGGGCCGGTCAGCTCACACCAGGGGCCGGAGTCCTTCGCCGAGATGACGCAGGCGCTCGCCGGCCTCGAGCTCGACGAGGTGACGGAGCGGCTGCGAGCCGACGCGGTGGGCCGGGGCTCGGGTCGCCTGCGCGACGACCTCGTGGTACTCGCCGTCCGCCCCCGGGCGACCTCGGGCAGTCCCGAGGCGCCGCGGGCGGTGGCGGTAAGCGCTTAGCGTTTCGCTTTTTTCGCGGACGCTTTTTTCGGCTGGGCTTTTTTCGCCCCGCCTTTTTTCGACGACGATTTCGTCGGGCTCGATTTTTTCGTTGCCGATTTCGACGCCGTCGATTTCGACGACGATTTCGCGGCCGGTTTTTTCGCCGCGTTTTTTGGTTTGGCTTTGCGTTTCGGCGCAGCGGCGCGGCGCAGAGCGGCGGGGATGTCCTCGCGGGCGACGGCGCCGGTCAGTGACTTGATCTGGCCCTGGAGGAAGTTCGCCATTTTTTCCTCCTCGCGCCGGATTCCCCGCGCGAGTTTCGCCGTCTCGGAGTCGCTGACTTTTTCGGCCAGGGTCTCGATCGCGAGGTAGGTGGCGATCTCCTCGTGCTCGTTGAAGTACTCGGTCTTGGCGTTCTTCAGCATCTTCTCCTGCTCGCCGCTGCCGCGCACCGCGTGCAGCGGGCCCTTCGCCGCCGCCGTCAGTTTGCCGACCGCCGTCTGCAGGGTCTGGCCGCCGCCGCCGAGCTTCTTGATCCGGCGCTCTACCTGTTTGGCGTGGGATTTCGTCTCTTTCAGATGCTGCTGCAGCCGTTTCTTGTACGGGCCTTTCGCCGTCATCGCGATGTGGGCCTGCAGCGCGGTCTCCAATTCGCGCTCCTTGCCGTAGGCCTCACTCAGATACTGGACCAGCTTCCCGTCTCGCTCGTTCAAATCCGACATCGCGCGTTTGCGCCTCCTCGTTTCGGTTCTTTGTGACTCGGTTGAGTTACCCAGCGCAGTATGGGTGAAACTGGGTTGATGAGACTGGCGCTGATCGCGATCGCCGCCGCCGGCCTGATCCATCCGGCTCCCCCACCGCCGCCGATCAAGGTCTGGTCAATTCCCTACGGGGCGAAACGCAAGCACGAGATGGCCGCCTACTCGGAGCGCCACTTCGGTCACCGAGCCTGGCGGCTGCGACACCCGCGGGTGATCGTCGAGCACATGGCGCAGGCAGGCAGCGTCGCCGGCGTCCGCAACGCCTTCGCCCCGGACCTCCCCGACCCGGAGCTGCACGAGCTCCCCAACGTCTGCTCGCACTTCGTCGTCTCCGGCTCGGGGCGGATCTACCGGCTCGTCAACCTCCGCACCCGCTGTCGCCACACGGTCGGGCTCAACTGGACCGCGATCGGGATCGAGCACGTCGGCTACGGCGACGGTGACGTGCTCGCCCACCGCGGCGCGCTGCGCGCCTCGCTGCGCCTGACGCGGTGGCTGCGCTGTCGCTTCGGGATCCCTGTCCGCGAGGTGATCGGTCACGCCGAGAGCCTCGCCTCTCCCTACCACCACGAGCTGGTGCCGAGCCTGCGGCGGCAGACGCACGGCGACTGGCGCCACGCATCGATGCGGATCTACCGGCGCAAGCTGCGGCGCCTCGGCCCTTGCCCGGGCAAATAGACTGCGGCCGATGAGCGACGACGCGATCGAGCACGGCTTCCGCGAGGGCGACAAGGTCTGGGTCCAGGACGGCGACGGCAACCGCCACCCCGGCATCTTCGTCGGCGACAACGAAGCCTCCGGCTGGTTCGGCGGCGGCCCCAGCGCCTACGTCGCCCACCCCGAGGCCCATCAGGCCGAGGTGGTCTCGGTCTTCCGCATCACCCCGCGCGACAGCTAGCGGCGCTTGTGAAGGGGTGGCCAGGTTCCGCTAAAATGTGGCCACTGTGGAGAAGGCAACCGTGGGCATCCGGGAACTCAAGGACAAGGCCAGCGCGATCATCGATCGGGTTGAGGACGGCGAGGCAGTCACCGTGACCAAAAATGGCCGGCCCGTGGCGAGGATCGTTTCCGCTGCGACGCCGCCTCACCTCGCCGCTCTAGTCGCTGACGGAACCGTGCGGCCGAGCGAGGGTCCCCGATACCTGCCAAAACCCGCGAAGCCCCGAGGCTCTGGCAAGAGCGCCGCGAACTACGTCTCCGAGGGTCGGCGCTGAGCCTCTACCTGGATACCAGTGCGCTGATCAAGCTGCTGGTCGACGAGCCGGGCACCGAAGAGGCGCAGAGTGCCTACCGCGACGCCGCCGGCATCCGAACCACCGCGATCGCCCATGTCGAGGCGATCGCGGCCCTGAGCAGGATGCGCAAGGGGGGTCGTCTGACCCCGGCCCATCTTCGTCACGCAATCGACGACCTGGAGAGCCTCTGGCGAGGGATCGACAGCCACGCTGTCAACGCTGCGCTTCTCGCGAAAGCCGCCGAGAGCGCACGTACTCACTCATTGCGGGCTTACGATTCCGTTCATCTTGCGGGTGCCCTTGCCTTCGCCGCCGGTGAGGAGCTCGAGTTCGCCTGCTGGGACAAGGAGCTGCGCGATGCCGCGAAGAAGCATGGTTTCGCGCTGATCCCGCAACGGCTCTGATCGGGGGATGTCGATTTGCCCGGCTCCCGTTCGTCGTCAGGTAAAAGGGCGGGTGCGCCGCCCACGACGAAGGAGGACCGGATGCGTTTCATGATGCTGATGTACCCGCAGCTCGAGGAGGCGGACTGGAACCCGACCGCCGAGGCCGTGGCGGCGATGGGCCGCTACAACGAGGAGCTGCAGAAGGCCGGGATGCTGCTCGCGCTCGACGGCCTGCGCCCGCCGAGCGACGGCGGCAGCGTCAGCTTCGACGGCGAGGGCAAGGCGACGGTCACCGACGGGCCCTTCGCCGAGGCAAAGGAGGTCGTCGGCGGCTACTGGCTGATCCAGGCGCGGTCGAAGGAGGAGGCGCTGGAGTGGGCAAGCCGCTGCCCCGACAGCAACTGCCGGATCGAGGTCCGCCGGGTCTTCGAGATGGAGGACTTCCCGCAGGAGGTGCAGGACGCCTACGAGGGCCCCTGAGGCAGTACCGGTGACCGAGGCCACGCGCGCGATCGAGGCGGTCTGGCGGATCGAGTCCGCCCGCCTGATCGCGGGCCTGGCCCGGATGGTCGGCGACGTCGGCCTGGCCGAGGACATGGCGCAGGACGCGCTGGTCGCGGCGATGGAGAAGTGGCCGGAGGCCGGCGTCCCGGACAACCCGGGCGCCTGGCTGATGGCGACGGCGAAGAACCGGGCGATCGACCGGATGCGGCGCGAGAAGACGTATGAGCGCAAGCGCGAAGAGGTCGCCCACGACACCGGCGCGCTGTTCGCGATGGAGCGCTCCGACTTCGAGGCGGCGGCCGACGACGAGATCGGCGACGACCTGCTGGCGCTGATCTTCACCTGCTGCCACCCGCTGCTCTCGCGCGAGGCGCGGGTGGCGCTGACCCTGCGGCTGCTCGGCGGGCTGACGACGACGGAGATCGCCATCGCCTTCCTCGCCTCGGAGTCGACGATCGCGCAGCGGCTGGTGCGGGCGAAGCGGACGCTGCGCGAGGCCAGGGTCCCGTTCGAGGTGCCGCGCGGCGCGGAGCTGGACGAACGCCTGCCCTCGGTGCTGGAAGTGATCTACCTCGTCTTCAACGAGGGCTACGCGGCAAGCACCGGCGAGGACTGGATCCGCGCCGACCTCTGCGAGGAAGCGCTGCGGCTGGCCCGTATCCTGGCCGAGCTGGTGCCGCGCGAGCCGGAGGCGCACGGGCTGGCGGCGCTGCTGGAGATCCAGGCCTCGCGCCTGAAGGCACGCCGCGGCCCCGGCGGGGAGCCGGTGCTGCTGCTCGACCAGGACCGCGGCCGCTGGGACCCGCTGCTGATCGTCCGCGGCCGGCGGGCGCTGGAGCGCGCCCAAGCCCTCCCCGGCCCACTCGGCCCCTATTGCCTGCAAGCCGCGATCGCCGCCTGCCACGCCGAGGCGATCAGGCCCGAGGAAACCAACTGGGTCCGCATCGCCGCTCTCTACGAGGCCCTGGCCCAGATCCAGCCCTCCCCGATCGTCGAGCTGAACCGTGCGGTCGCGGTCGCGATGGCCTTCGGCCCGGAGGCCGGCCTCGAGCTTCTGGCCCAGATCGAAGACGAGCCAGAGCTGTCGGACTACCACCTCCTCCCCAGCGTCCGCGGCGACCTGCTGGAGAAAGCCGGCCGTCACGAGGAAGCCTCAGCTGAATTCAAACGCGCCGCCAACCTGACCCGGAACGAGCAGGAGAGGGAGCTTCTACTGCGGCGCGCAGAAGGGGGTGGGTGACCCTCTCCAGACACTCAACCTCGAGCCATAGCGAGAGGTGTCTGGAGGGGGTCACCCACCCCCTTCCCCCCGGACCAACGCCCGTATCCCATCCCTCTCCAACCGCAGCATCCGCCAGTCATCCAGCCGGCGCGCCCCGATCCCCTCGTAGAAGTTCAGCGCCGGCTCGTTCCACTCCAGCGCGCACCATTCGAGCCGCGCGTAGTCGCGCTTCTCGGCGATGCCCGCCAGGTGCTCCATCAGGGCCAGGCCGATGCCGCCGCGGCGGTGCTCGGGGCGGACGTAGACGTCCTCGAGCCAGATCCCGGGGCGGCACTCGAAGGTGGAGAAGTTGGTGAAGAAGATCGCGTATCCGACCGCTTCGCCGTCGGCGGTCTCGATCAGCAGCGCCTCGGCGACCTCGCGCTCGAACAGCGAGTGGCGCAGCGTCTCGGCGGTGCCGGCTACCGCCGGGCCGAGTTTCTCGTAGGCGGCGAGCTCGAGGATCAGGTCGTAGAGCAGCTGGACGTCGCCCTCGGTGGCGGCACGGATCTGAACGTCGTTGGCGGTCGCCATGCGCCGCAGCCTAGTCGGAGAGGCGCGGCAGCACGGAGGCCTCGTAGACGTCGATCGCCCCCAGCGGGTCGGCGCCGGAGTTGTTCATCAGCGCCACCGTCGTCGCGCCGAGCTTCTCCACCTCGCGGATCCGCTCGACGTGCGCCGCGGGGTCGGAGGAGACGATCAACGCTTCCTCGAGCTCCTCGTCGGAGACCTGGCGGGCGCCCTCCTCCTGCATCGCCGCCGGGTCGTGCCAGTCGTCGCGGTAGAACTCTTTCGGCTGCGAGCCCTTCCAGACCCGACAGCCCTCCAGCGCGGCATCGTCGTCCTCGGCCCAGGAGAAGGCGGCCTGGAGGACGATCTCGCCCGGCTCGCGACCGGCGTCCTCGGCGGCGCCCTTGTAGGCGTCGATGATCTCCGGCGCCGACTCGGGGTCGGCGAGGGTCCAGAGCCCGTCGCCCTGCCGCCCCGCCACCCCCGCCGCCTTCGGCCCGAAGGCGGAGACGTAGATCGGCGGCCGCCGGTCCTCGGGGCGCGAGTGGATGAAGGCCCGGTCGGTCGAGAAGTGCTTGCCCTCGCCGCTCAGACGCTGGCCGTCCCAAAGGGCGCGGATCATCTCCAGCGCCTCCTCCATCAGCTCGACCTTTTCGCCGGGCGTGGGCCAGCGGGCGCCGAGCGGGACCTCGTTCAGCGCCTCGCCGGAGCCGATCCCCAGGTAGGGCCGGCCGGGGTACATCAGCTCCATCGTCGCCCAGGCCTGGGCGATCAGGACCGGGTGGTAGCGCGGGCCCGGCGGCGTCACCGCGGTGCCGAAGGCGACCCGCTCGGTCGCCTGCGCCGCCGCGCCGAGCCAGACCCAGGCGTGCCCCGCCTCGCCCGGTTCCCACCAGGGCTGCAGGTGGTCGCTGCAGCCGATGCCGGCGAAGCCCGCCGCCTCGGCGGCGACCGCCTGGCGCAGCAGCTGGTCGGGTGGGAACTGCTCATGGGCGCAGAGGTGGAGGTAGCGCATCGTCTGATCCAAGGCCTGCCGCGGCCAAGCCGTGGCGCTTTTACGCCTTGCCTTCGAATTCGTACTCGCGCAGGAAGCCCTCGAAGAGACGGCGGTGACCCTGCTCGTCGCGGAGGATCGTGATCACCATGTCCTGCGTGACCGGGTCGACGCCATCGGTGACCTCGACGATCCGCGTGTAGTGCTCGATCGCGCCGGTCTCGGCTTTGATCACGCCGCGGATCACGTGGATCACGTCGGTCTGGTGCTCAGGCGGCTGCAGGAAGCTCTGCTCCGCCGTGAAGCCTTCCGAACCGGGGACGACGCCGTAGAGCTCCTTGATCCGTTTGGCGAACTCTTCGGCGTGGCCGAGCTCCTCTTTGATGTCTTCGGCCAGCGACTCGCGGATCTCCTGGGCGCGGACGCCGTCGAGGTTGGTCGAGGCGGAGAGGTAGCTCATCACCGTCTCGATCTCCATCCAATAGGCCTTGGTCAGCAGGGCAACGATCTCTTCGCGCGTGCCCGAGGCGTCGCCGCTGAAGATCCCCTTGTCGGTGGTGATCGACTCCATATCTGGTTGCTTCTCCCTCTGTTGGTCGTCTGGTTACTGGTCGAGCTTGTCCCGCTTCGGCGCCTCCCAGCGGTCGGCTCCCTCGGGATCGTCCTGAGGGTGGCGCGGGTCGCTGGTGCTCTGGGCGTTGTTGGGCGGGTGCGGCTCCTCGCCGAAGGGCTCGGCGTCGGGATCGGGCGGGTCCCGCGGGTCCTCCCGCTTGTCGTAGGGGTCGGGCCACTCGGTCGGGTCGGGGTCCTTGACGGGGTTGTTGAGCACGTGGTGCGGGTCACGGTCCTCGGAGATGTCGCCCGGGTCCTTGCCCGGGGGCTCCGGAAACCCGGTCGGCGTCTCGTCGCGGTCGGGTCGGTCGTCCATGCGCTTCGGCTACCCCGGCCCACCGACACAGAAACGCCCCGGCCTTGGTGTCTGGCTAGGCTGCGGCGCCATGAACACGATCGATTCCCTGCTCGCGAACAACAAAGGCTTTGCCGACGAGCTCGGCGAGCGGCACCTCGACGTCGAACCGCGGCGCCACCTGGCGATCGTCACCTGCATGGACTCGCGGCTCGACGTCTTCGCGGCGCTCGGGCTCGGCGACGGCGAGGCGCACATCCTCCGCAACGCCGGCGGCGTCATCACCGACGACGTGATCCGCTCGCTGGCGCTCTCGCAGCGGCGGCTGGGGACGCGCGAGGTGATGCTGATCCACCACGACGACTGCGGCCTGCAG
>DATFQO010000025.1:0-9177 GCA_035264245.1 Solirubrobacterales bacterium | reverse complement strand
CCGTGGCCGATGTCACGGCGCTTCGGGCCGCGCATGAAGCCAGCCTCCCCGACCGAGAAGGGCGGGAAGTTGTAGTGGTGCCAGAACCGCTTCGTGGTCTGCAGGCCGAGCGTGTCGATCCGCATGTCCATCCGGGTCGTGCCCAGTGCCACGTTGGAGAGGATCTGGGTCTCGCCACGGGTGAACAGCGCCGAGCCGTGCACGCGCGGGGAGATGTCGACCTCGGTCTCGATCGGCCGGATCTCGTCCTGGGCGCGGCCGTCGGGGCGCTTCTTGTCAACGGCGATCGCCTTGCGGATCGTGTCCTTCTCGATCGCGGCGAAGGCAGCCTTGACCTCGGCGACGCGGTCGTCGTCGACCTCGCCCTCCTCGTGGGCGGCGGCGTAGTGGCCGACGACCTCGTCCTTGACCTTGTCGATCGCCTCGTAGCGCTCGAGCTTGCCCTCGGTCGCGATCGCGTCGACCAGTGCCTGGCCGTGCGAGGCGCGGATCTCGGAGAGCAGGCCCTCGTCGATCTTCGGTGCCTCGACCTGGAGCTTCTCCTTGCCGACCTTCTGCTGCAGCTCCTCCATCGCGGCGCAGAGCTTCTTGATCTCGGCGTGGGCGATGTCGAGGGCATCGAGGATCTCGGCCTCGGTGACGCCGCTGGCGCCTGCCTCGACCATCAGGATCGCCTCGTCGGTGCCGGCGACGATCAGGTCGAGTTCCAGCTCCTCGTGGGTCTCCTCCGGCGGGTTGACGACGAAGTCACCCTCGTGTTTGCCGATGCGGACGGCGCCGACGTGGGCGGCGACCGGGACCGGCGAGATCGCCAGCGCGGCGGAGGCGCCGTTCATCGCCAGGACGTCGTAGGGGTTGACCCCGTCGACCGACATCGGGATCGCGACCAGCTGGGTCTCGTAGTGCCAGCCCTTGGGGAAGAGCGGACGGATCGGGCGATCGATCATGCGCGCGGTAAGCGTCGCCTTCTCGCTCGATTTGCCCTCGCGACGGAAGAACGAGCCGGGGATTTTGCCCGCGGCGTACATCCGCTCCTCGATGTCGACGGTGAGGGGAAGGAAGTCCACGTCGCGCAGACTGCCGACGGTGGCGGTGCAAAGGACCATGGTGTCGCCTGCCTGGACTACGACAGCGCCACCCGCCTGCTTCGCGAGTTTTCCGGTCTCGAAGGAAATCTGGCTGTCGCCGATGTCCGCCGAGACGCGGGTTACGTCAAACATGCTCATTTAGTTGTTACCTCCGGCCGCCCGGTTGGCGGCGCATTCGCGTTCAGAACTCTCGTTCTCTAACTGCGACAAGGGTACAGGCATCGAAAACCGCCGGAGTGCCAGCGACTCCGGCGCGGATGCCGGATTGGAAATCGCGCCTGATCCGTGCCTGAATCTCCCTCGCTCGGCGATCCGCCTCGAAGCGATCGAGGTCGAGCTCGAACCGCTCCGCCCGCTCCCATAGATGCGGGTCATCGACCCGGCCGCGGTCGGCGTAGAGCGAATCGACCATCTCGAAGAAGCGGCCCTGCCGCCCTGCAGCCTCGGCGGCCGCGTGCAGGGCCGGCGATCGCGGGTGCTTGCTTTTGACGGGGAAGTGGCGGAGGACCAGGCGCCCGGGGTGCTTGCTCAGCCGCCCCCAGGCGCCGGCGCAGTGGGGGCAGCCGAGGTCGGCGTAGACGACCAGCCCCTCCTCCCCCGCGCCACGGGCGTGATCGTCCGGCCCGACCGGGGGAATGGAAGCGCTCGTCAGATCGTTCATCTCATCGAAACCGCAAAAACGGTCCCTCAGGAGCCATTTTTGCGGTTTCGCCTATGCGAGGGCGTCGAAGATGACGTTGGCGCCGGGGAACTCGCCCGGGTTGGGCGATTCATAGGTCCAGGCGACCGTTCCGCCCTCGTCTACGAGGACGAGGGTGCGGTTGGCGAAGCCCATCTTCTCGACGTAGGAGCCGTAGGCGCGGGCGACCTCCCCCTTCGGCTCGAAGTCTGAGAGCAGGGTCGTGTCGATCCCGAGCTTCTCCTGGAAGGCCTTGTGGGCGAAGAACCCGTCGACGCTGATCCCGACCAGCTCGACCCCCTTCGCCTCGATATCCGGCTTGACCTCCTGGTAGATCGAGAGCTGGTCGCCGCAGACGGGGCTGAAATCACCCGGGTAGAAGACCAGCAGGACCTTGCGTCCCCGGTAGTCCGATAGCGAGACCTGCTCGCCGTCCTGGTTGCGAAGAGTGAAGTCGGGGGCTTTGTCCCCGACGGCGATCATCGCCGCAGGCCGAGTTCTTTGACCAGGGCGCGGTAGCGCTCGAGGTCGGTCTTCTCGAGGTAGCGAAGCATGCGGCGTCGCTTGCCGACCAGCATCAAGAGGCCGCGCCGCGAGTGGTGGTCTTTGGCGTGGGCGCGCAGATGCTCGGTGAGTTCGTTGATCCGCTCGGTCATCAGCGCGATCTGGACCTCGGCCGAACCGGTGTCCTTGTCGCCGCGGCCGTACTTGCCGATCAGCTCGCTCTTTTTCTCTTTGGTCAGGCTCATCTCGTAAAAACGCCGCGCACATAGGTGCGACGGCCGCTGGAAGCTAGCACAGGGGGCGACGTCTCAAGCCTCAGGCACGTCCTCATCGTCCCGCGACGTCGGTGCCATCGTCGTCCCTGCGGAGCGCGGCCCCTGCAAAGAAGATCAGAACGCCCGCACAGATGACCACGATCAGAGCCGCCAGCACGGTTCCGTAGGAGAATTCGCTGCCGTTGATCGTGAAGCCCAAAAGGTAGATGCTCGCCTTGTCGAAGACAGCGGCAATCAGGGGGCTGATCAACCCTTCCACCAAGGCCTGCAGGAAGGAGAAGGCAGCTAGAGCCAGCAGTAGAGCGGCCGCGAGTGCGAAAAGGTCGCCCTTCAGCAAAAGCGCCCTGAGGTCCCTGAAGACGTCCCCGATCATCAGAGAGGAATTCGCTCCGTCCGTCCGCTCTCCTGCCGCCGCCCGCCCCTATCCGCCAGTGAACCCGGCGCAGACGCGCCGCGCGTCATCGACGTCCCGGTGCATCTGCGCGATCAGCTCGTCGACCTCGTGGTAGGCACGCTCGCCGCGTAGGCGCTCGACGAAGGCGACGCGGAGCGTCCTGCCGTAGAGGTCCTCTTCGTGGTCGATCAGATAGGTCTCGATCAGGACACCGCGGCCGCTCTCGAAGGTCGGCCGGACGCCGACGTTGACGGCGGCGGGGACGCCGTCGGCGAAGGCGGCGTAGACGCCGTGCCCGGGGTAGGCGAGGCGGTCGTCGGGGACGATGTTGGCGGTGGGAAAGCCGAGCTCGCGCCCGCGCTGGTCACCCTTGACGACCGTTCCCTCGACCATGAAGGGGGCGCCGAGGCAGCGCCTTGCCTGGACCATGTCGCCGGCCGCGACCAGCGCCCGGATCCGGGTCGAGGAAACGGTCTCGCCGTCGATTTCGACCAGCGGCACGACCCTGGTCTCGAACTCGGAGTGCGATTCCAGCATCGCCGGATCGCCCTTGGCTTTGGCGCCGAAGCGGAAGTTCTCGCCGACCGAGACCTGCTTTGCGTCGAGCTTCTCGAGCAGGACGTCGGCGATGAAGTCCTCGGCGCTCTGCCGCGCGACCTCCTGGTCGAAGGGGATCACGACGAGCTCCTCCACCCCAAGGCCCGCGATCACGTCGCGCTTCACCTCGAAGGGCATGATCAGCTTCGGGGTCGCCGCCGGGTGCAGGACTTCGAGCGGATGCGGGTCGAAGGTGAGGACGGTGTCGGCGCCCTCGATCACAGCCTGGTGGCCGAGGTGGACGCCGTCGAAGGTGCCGATCGCGACGTTCCGCGGCCGCGTCTCGACGTCGGGCAGCGAGGTGACCAGCATGCTCACCGCAGCGCCTCCCTGACCGCCGGGACAAGCTCGGCTACGCGCTCGGCGGGAAGCTCCTCGCCCGCGTTCTCAACCTGGAACGGGCCGATCGCGGTCCGCCGCAGGTCTGAGCAGTAGGCGTCGTCGAGGGTCTCGACCAGGGTGCGGACGTAGGTGCCCGCCGAGCACTCGATCTCGTAGTGCGCGTACTCCCCGTCGCTGCTGAGCAGCTGCGCCTGGTGGACCTCGACGTCGCGCTCCGGGGTCTCGACGACCTCGCCGCGGTGAGCCTTCTTGTAGAGCCGCTCCCCTCCCACCCGCACCGCCGAGGTCATCGGCACCCGCTGGCGGACCGTTCCGGTCGGCAGCTGCAGTGAATCCGGGACGTTCCCAGTCCCGGTCAGCTCGCCGTCGGAGTCGCCGGTGCTGGAGCGCCAGCCGAGCCTGGCGGTCGCCAGATAGGTCTTCGGCAGCCCGACGAGGAAGCGCTGCAGGCGGGTGGCGCGGCCGAGCAGGATCAGCAGCAACCCCGTGGCAAAGGGATCGAGCGTGCCGGCGTGACCGGCTTTGACGCCGCGCTCGCGGCGCACCTCGGCGACGACGTCGTGGGAGGTGACGCCGGCGGGCTTGTCGTAGAGCAGCACGCTGCCGGCCTCGCCCGCCATCCTCAGGAGCCGAGCTGGGCCGAGACCTCTGCGGTAAGGAACTCGACCAGCTGCTCGAACTCGAGGTCGGTCGAGAAGCCGGCGGCCCGCTTGTGGCCGCCGCCGCCGTTGACCCGGGCGATCGCGGAGACGTCGACGTCGCCAGCGCTGGAGCGCAGGCTGACCTTGCGGGCGGCGCGGCCGCGATTGCCGAGGTCGCGAATCACGGCGGCGACCCTGACGCCGTCGATCGAACGCAGATGGTCGATCAGGCCCTCGGTCATCTCCTCGCCGGCTCCCGTCGCCTCGTAGTCGGCGCTGGTGATGTAGCTGATCGCGAGTTTGCCGTCGCTGTAGCTGGTGATTCCGTCGAGGGCGCGGGAGACGAGCCGCAGCTTCTCGATCGGCACGTTCTCGTAGAGGCGGCGGTAGGTGTCGTCGACGTCGACCCCGGCCTCGATCAGGTCGGCGGCGACCCGGTGGGTGTGGGCGTTGGTGTTCTCGTACATGAATTTGCCGGTGTCGGTGATCAGGCCGACGTAGAGTGCCGCGGCGATCTCCGGCGTGATCTTCGCCTCGAGCAGGCGGGCCAGGTCGTAGACGATCTCCGCCGTGCAGGAGGCGCCGACCTCGACCAGGTTGATGTCGCCGAAGCAGGTGTTGTCGTGGTGGTGGTCGATGTTGATCACCTCGTTGCCGCCGTCGGTCAGCCACTCGACCGGCATCCGGTCGATGTTGCCGCAGTCGAGGAAGATCACGGTGCGGTCGGCCATGTCGGCGGGCGCCTCGTGGAAGACCTCCTCGAGGGGCAGGAAGCGGTACTCGATCGGCAGCGGGAACTCCTTTGCCGCCATGAACATCACCGAGTCCTTGCCGATCTGGGTGAGGACCTGATGCAGGCCGAGCAGCGAGCCGAGGGCGTCGCCGTCGGGCCCCTCGTGGGCGGTCAGCAGGAAGCGGTCGCGCTCCCGCAGCTCGGCGGCGACCCGCTCGAGGTTGGTGGTCGCGATCTCGGGGGTGGCGTTCACTCTTCCTCCTCCAGCAGCTCGGAGATGCGGGCGCCTTTTTCGATCGTGTCGTCGTAGTGGAAGGTCACGGTCGGGGTGCGCTTCATCCGCGTCTCGGCGGCGATCCGCGACTGGATCACGCCGTGGGAGGAGCGCAGGCCCTCCAGCGTCGCCGCCCGCTCGTCCTCGTCTCCGAGCACGCTGACGAACACCTTCGCGGTGCGCAGGTCGGGGCTGGTTTCTACGGAAGTCACGGTCACGAAGCCGATTCGAGGATCACTGAGTTCCCCTGAAATTGCCGCGCCCACGACCTCGCGAAGCACCTCGTTGATGCGCCGCATGCGAGCGCCGGCCATCTTAGGTCACTCACTCGAGAGTCTGCTCGACCTGTTTCGTCTGGAAGAACTCGAGCACGTCGTCGTCCTTCACGTCGGCGTACCCCTCGAGGACGATGCCGCACTCCTGGCCCTCCTCGACTTCCTGGACGTTGTCTTTGAAGCGGCGCAGGGAGCCGAGCTGGCCGGTCCAGATAACCGTGCCCTCGCGGATCAGGCGGACGCTGGCGGTGCGGACCGCCTTGCCCTCGGCGACGATGCAGCCGGCGATGCGGCCGACCTTGGAGGCTTTGAAGGTCTGTTTGACCAGCGCCTCGCCGATCGTCTCCTCGACCTCGACCGCGTCGAGCAGCCCCTCCATCGCGTTGCGCAGGTCTTCGGTGATTTTGTAGATGACCGAGTAGGTGCGGACGTCGACGCCCTCGCGCGTGGCGGCGCGTTTGGCGTCGAGCAGGGGACGCACGTTGAAGCCGATGATGATCGCGTCGGAGGCCGAGGCGAGCATCACGTCGGACTCGTTGATGCCGCCGGTCTGCGAGTGGATGATGTTGATCGCCACCCGTTCCTGCGGCACTTTCGCGAGCTCGTCCTGGAGCGCCTCCAGCGAGCCGGCGACGTCGGCCTTGAGGACGATGTTGAGCTCCTTGATTTCGCCCTCCTGGGCGCGGGCGAAGACCTCGTCGAGGCTGACCTTGCGGCCCTGGCGGCGGGCCAGCGCCTCGGTTTTGAGCCGGTGGGCGCGCTCCTGCGCCTGCTGGCGGGCCTGGCGGTCGTTGTCGACCGTCTGCACGAACTCGCCGGCATCGGCGACGCCGTCGAAGCCGAGCACCTCGACCGGCATCCCCGGCACCGCCTCCTCGACGGCCCGGCCGGTGAAGTCGTGCATCGCCCGGACCCGGCCCCACTGGGGGCCGGCGACGAGCGAGTCGCCCACCCGGAGGGTGCCGCGCTGGACCAGCACGGTGACGACCGGGCCGCGGCCGGGGTCGAGCTGGGACTCGATCACGTTGCCGGAAGCCGGCGCGTTCGGGTTCGCCGAGAGCTCCTCGAGCTCGGTGACGAGCAGGATCATGTCGAGCAGGTTGTCGAGGCCCTGCTTGGTCTTCGCCGAGACCTCGCAGAAGACGGTGTCCCCGCCCCACTCCTCGGAAGTTATCTCCATCTGGGCGAGCTCACCGCGGACCTTTTCCGGGTTGGCGCCCTCTTTGTCGACCTTGTTGACGGCGATCAGCATCGGCACGTCGGCGGCGCGGGCGTGGTCGATCGCCTCCCTGGTCTGCGGCATGACGCCGTCGTCGGCGGCGACGACCACGACGACCACGTCGGTGACCTTGGCGCCGCGGGCCCGCATCGCCGTGAAGGCGGCGTGGCCAGGGGTGTCGAGGAAGGTGATCGTCTTGTCGTCTTTGTGGACCTGGTAGGCGCCGATGTGCTGGGTGATGCCGCCCGCCTCGCCCGCGGCGACCTCGGTCTCACGGATCGCGTCCAGCAGCGAGGTCTTGCCGTGGTCGACGTGACCCATGATCGTCACCACCGGCGGGCGGTCGACCAGGTCCTCGTCGGAGTCGGAGAACTCGGGCTCCTCGGCCTCCTCGTCGGCGGCGTGGAGGATCTCCACCTTGCGGTCGTACTCGTCGGCGATCGCCTTCACCGAATCATCGGTGAGGGTCTGGGTGAGCGTCGCCATCTCGCCCATCATCATCAGTTTTTTGATCACCTCAGCCGGAGCCAGGCCGAGCGATTCGGCCACTTCGCGGACGGTCGCCCCGGAGTTGACTTTGACCGCATCCAGCTCGACCGGCGTCGCCGGCCCCATCGGCGGCTCCTCGAGCAGGGGCCGGCGCCGGCGGCCGCCGCGGCGTCGCGGCGGGCGCTGCGGCGGCGGTCCGCCCTGCTGCTCGCGGCGGGAAGCCTGCGAATCGATCACGACGCGGCGTTTTTTCGAGCTGGCGCCGCCGCCTCCGCCGGCGCTCTGCTGGGCGCCGGCGGCACGCACCGGTTTGGTCGAGGTCTGCGCTTTCTTCGGCGCGGCGGCGGGTTTCGCGGTCGGCTGAGCCGGGGCCGGAGCGGCCTGCTGCGACGCAGGCTGCTGCGGTGCGGCCGGTTTGGCGGCCTGCGGAGCCGGCGCTTTCTTCGCCCCGGCACCGCCGTTGCCCTTCGCGGCCGAGATCGCCCTCAGCGCGTCGGCCTCCTCGACGCTGGAGGCGGCGGCTTTCGCCTCGACCCCGGCGGCCTCGAGGGCGGCGAGCAGCTCTTTGGAGCTGACGCCCTGCGCTTTCGCGATCTCGTGAACCCGTTTCTTTGCCACTAAGCCTGCTCCGCCTCCTCGGCGACCGGCTCCGCCGCTTCGTCGTCCTCGCCGAGGGTCTCACCGTCGACTTCCTCGGCTTCGGTCGCCTCCTGCTGGATGTCCTCTTCGATGGCCTCCTCGGTGGCGACTTCGTCTGCCGACACCTCAGCGGGGGCCTCTTCGGCCTCCCGCTCGTCGAATTCGCTGTTGGCGCGGTTGACGATCTCTTCGACCTGTCCTTCGTCGGCGTCGGGATCGGCGAGGATCGCGATCTCGGTCTCCGAGACGTTTGCCAGCACCGCCGTCTGGCTGGTCGCGAAGCGCGACAGCGCCTGGTGCGGCTCCAGGCCGCAGTAGGTCGAACCGGGGATCGCCGCATTCGGACAGCGGCGGCCGTTGGAGAGGACCGCCATGCAGCGGCCGTCGAAGGTTTCTTCGCCCTCGATCTCGATGTCGGTTTCCTCCGAGGCGAACTCGGTCTCGGACTTGATGTCGACGCGCCAGCCGGTGAGGCGGGCGGCGAGGCGGGCGTTCTGGCCATCGCGGCCGATTGCCAGCGAGAGCTGGTCGTCGGGGACGATCACGGTCGCCTGGCGCTCGTCGTCGTCGACGATCACCTCCCGCACGCGCGCTGGCGAGAGCGCTTTGGCGACGAAGCGGGCGGGCTCGTCGTTGTGGGGAATGATGTCGATCTTCTCGCCGCGCAGCTCGGAGACGACCATCCGCACCCGCGAGCCACGGGGGCCGACGCAGGCGCCGACCGGGTCGACGCCGTCGGCGTGGGAGACGACGGCGATCTTCGAGCGGTAGCCGGGCTCGCGGGCGACGCCGACGATCTCGACCAGCTTGTCGGCGATCTCCGGCACCTCGAGCTCGAACAGGCTTTTGATCAGCTCCGGGCTGCGGCGGGAGACGACGATCGCCGGCCCTTTGGTCGAGTCGGAGACGTCGGTGATCACGGCCTTGACCCGCATCCCGTGGTCGTAGCGCTCGTTGTAGACCTGCTCGGACTTGGGCAGCAGCGCCTCGACCCGCTCGCGCAGCTGGACCAGCGTGTAGCGCTTGTC
>DATFQO010000024.1:0-14234 GCA_035264245.1 Solirubrobacterales bacterium | reverse complement strand
CCGAAGGGCTCGTCCATCAGCATCACCAGCGGGTCCGCCGCCAGCGCCCGGGCGACGCCGACGCGCTGCTGCTGGCCGCCGGAGAGCTGAGTTGGATAGCGGTCGCCGAGCTCGGGGTCGAGCCCGATCAGCGCCAGCAGCTCGGCGCTGCGGGCGCGGATCCGGTCCTTCTTCCAGCCGAGCAGCTGGGGGACGGCGCCGATGTTCTCGCTGATCGTGCGGTGGGGGAAGAGGCCGATCTGCTGGATCACGTAGCCGATCTCCCGCCGCAGCTGGGCCGGCTCGCGGTCGCGGACCGAGCGCTCGCCGACGAGGACGTCGCCCTCGGTGATCTCGACGGTGCGGTTGACCATCCGCATCGCCGTCGTCTTGCCGCAGCCGGAGGGGCCGACGAGGACGCAGATCTCGCCGGCCGGGACCTCGAGCGTCAGCCGGTCGACCGCCGGCGCCGAAGCGTTGCCGTAGCGCTTCGTCGTTTCCTCGTAGCGGACAGACGACGCCGCGGGCTCGTTCATAGGCCAAGTCTCCCCGCTCGCTCGGCCGCGTCAACCACCACTTCCTCTAGGCCCGGAACCTCACCGCCGCGCATCAGCACCCGGCCGGCGACGACGGTGGTGTCGACGACGGCCCCGCTGGCGGCGTAGACGAGGTCGGCGGTAAGAGAGCCGATCCCCAGCTCGGGCGAGCGCGGGTCGAGCAGGAGGAAGTCGGCCGGCGCGCCGGGCTCGAGCCTGGTCGCGCCAAGGCGGGGCGCGGCGGCGCCGGTGGCGACGGCCCAGGCTTCGGCGGCGTCGATCGCGGTCGGGTCGGCGGCGGCGTGCTTCTGGGCGAGGGCGAAGGTCTTCAGGTCGGCGAGCAGGTCGAGCGAGTCGTTTGAGCCGGCGCCGTCGGTGCCGAGCCCGGCCGCCACGCCCGCCGCCCGTGCGGCCGGATAGGGGAAGACGCCGCCGACGGCGAGCTTCATGTTGGCGACCGGGTTGGTGACGACGGTGGCGCCGCGCTCGGCGACCAGCGCCAGCTCCTCGGGGTCGAGCCAGACGCCGTGGGCGAGGACGGTGCGCTCGCTCAGCAGCCCGAGGCGATCGAGGTAGAAGGCGGGCCGCGCGCCGTGGGCGGCGAGGCAGTCCTGGACCTCCTGCTCGGTCTCGGAGAGGTGGATCTGGACCGGCAAATCACGCTCGGCGCTGAGCTCGGCGATCCAGCGCAGCGACTCCTCGCTGACGGTGTAGATCGCGTGCGGGGCGAGGGCGGGAGCGATCTCGGGACCGAAGCCGTCGAGCGCCTCGAGGCCGCGATGCGCCATCTCGCGCAGCTCGGCGGGGCTGCCGCCAAGGTCGAAGAGCGGGGCGCCGATCGTCGCCCGCAGCCCGGCGTCGCCGACCGCCCGCGCGGTGGCCTCCGGATGCCAGTACATGTCCCAGAAGCGGGTCGTGCCGCTCCGCAGCATCTCGGCGCAGGCGAGGCGGGCGCCCCAATAGACGTCCTCATCGGAGAGCTTCGCCTCGACCGGCCAGATCTTCTCTTCCAGCCAAGGCATCAGCGGCAGGTCGCCGCCGGAGCCGCGGAACAGGGTCATCGCCGCGTGGGTGTGGCCGTTGACCAGCGGCGCCACCAGGTGGGCGCCATCGGCGTCAATCGTCTCGTCCCCGGGCCGGGACGAAACCTCGGGCCCGATCGCGGCGATCAACCCGTCCTCGCACCGAACCCCGACGCGCTCCCCGTCTCTCAGCGCGTTCTCAACCGCCAACGTCATCGCGTGGTTCCTTTTTCACCCATACCGTGCAAAAGGAACCACAACTTCACCGGCCCACTGCCCCGAGTCGCGGCAGCACCGCGGCCAGGCCCTCGCGCAGGCGCTCGGCGTTGAGTTGCCGGTCGGCCTCCATCCCCTCGGTGCTGATCGTCGCCTCGGCCAGGCCGTTGGCGAGGTTGTCGACGACGCAGAGAGCGGCGTACTCGAGGCCGAGCTCGCCGGCGACGACGCACTCGGTGGCGATCGTCATCCCGACCACGTCGGCGTGCGCCGCCATCAGGCGGATCTCGGCCGGCGTCTCGAAGCGCGGCCCGCGCGCCTGCCAGTAGACGCCGCCGTCGCGCGGCGCCTGGCCGCCCTCGCCCCAGGCGGCGACGATCTGCTCGCGCCAGTGCCGGGAGAAGCCGGGCGCCGAGTGGGCGCGGGCGTCGCCGAAGACCGAGTCGCCGAGGTTGAGGGCGATGAAGTCGTCGGGGCAGAGGAGGCTGCCGACGCCGAGCTCCTCCGGCCGCAGCGAGCCGACCGATCCGATCGCCAGCACCCGGTCGCAGCCCTGCTCGACCAGCGGCCTCAGCGCCGCCTCGTGGTCGATCGCGTGCGGGAGGACGAAGGTCCCGTCGGCGGCGCGGTGGCGCTGGACGATCGCCGCCCCCTGCTCGGCCGCCGCCGCGGCGATCTCCTCGCCGCCCGGCCCGAGGGCGTTGCTGCCGAGGATGACCGCCAGTCGTCCCATCGCCCGATCCTATGTGGCCCAAACAGGGTGTGGTTGAGCTTTGGCCTCCTATGGCGCCCCAAAGCTCAACCACGCCTAGTTCTCGCGTTGCGCTTTGAACGCCGCTGCGGCCTCGTCGTGGTCGACGATCGGCTCCGGGTAGTCGAGGCGCTCGAAGCCTTCCATCCGCCAAGGTTCGAAGATCGCCTTGCCGCGCACCGACCCGAGCTCCGGCAGGTAGCGCCGCACGTATACGCCGTCGGGGTCGAAACGCTTGGCCTGGCGCACGGGGTTGAGGACGCGGTTGGGACGGGTGTCGTTGCCGGTCCCGGCGACCCACTGCCAGTTGCCGGCGTTGTTGGCGATCTCGCCGTCGGTCAGCAGGTCCCAGAAGTGCCAGGCGCCGGGACGCCAGTCGATGTAGAGGTCCTTGCAGAGAAAGGAGGCGACGGTCATCCGCGCCCGGTTATGCATGAAGCCCTCGGCGACCAGCTGTCGCATCGCCGCGTCGACCAGGGGGTAGCCGGTGCGGCCCTCGCGCCAGGCCTCGAAGGCGCGCTGCGAGCGCGACCAGCTGTCGCGGCGCGGCCGGTAGTCGCGGCGCGGGAGGGAGGGGGTCGCCGCCAGCACCTGGTGGTGGAAGTCGCGCCAGCAGAGCTGGCGGACGAAGGCCGCCCCGCCCCGCCGCTCGCCCGCCTCGCGCGCCAGCGCCAGCGGCGAGACGCAGCCCCAGCGGATGTAGGCGCTGAGCCGCGAGGTGCCGTCGCCAGGCAGGTCGTCGTGGCTGGTCTCGTATCCCGCGATCCCGTCCCGCAGCCAGGCGCGCATCAGCCTGCGACCCTCGCTCTCGCCGCCGGGCATGCGGTTCGGCGACGGCTTGCCATCGAGCAGCGAGTCGAGCGAGGGCAGCCGCCCCGCCGCCGGCTTCGCCGGCACCGCCAGCTTGCGCGGCGCCCCGTGCCCCTGCCGCCACGGCAGCTGGCTCCAGACGCGGTGGAAGGGGCTGAAGACCTTGAAGTGATCGCCCCCCGCCGGCGTCACCGCTCCCGGCGGCACGACCGTCACCCCCGGGTGGGCGCTGAACTCGATCCGCTCCTCCGCGCAGGCCCGCGCCAGGCGCGCCTCGCGCCGCCGCGCGTAGGCGCTCCAGTCGGCGCTGACGTGGAGCGCTCCCGCCCCGCACTCCCGCGCCACGGCGATCGTCTCGCGCACGGGATCCCCACGCCGGACGAAGAGCCGCCCGCCCGCCCTCCGCAGCCGCTCGTCGAGGTCCCGCAGCGCCTCGAGCATGAACGCGACCCGGTTCGGCGCCGCGAACCGCGACCTCAGCAGCGCCTCGTCGAAGACGAACAGCGGCACGATCCGCTCGGCCCTCGACGCCGCTGTCAGCGCCGGATGGTCGTGGACCCGAAGGTCGCGGTTGAAGAGAAGAACGGCGGTTTCGATTGCCATATGGTGCTGCAATGGAGAACGCACCGGCCTCGCAGAAGGATCAACGGGAACGCGAGTCCGGCCGGGATGAGACCGAGGAGGAACGCCTCGACCGTAACCTCGGCGAGCTGCTGCAGGAGCTGCGGGTCGCCTTGCCGGGTGTCCAGGTCCTCTTCGCCTTCCTGCTCGCCGTACCGTTCCAGCAGAACTTCGAAAAGATCACCCCCTTCCAGAAGGGCGCCTATTTCGGGACGCTGATCTGCACCGCGATCTCGGCGGTGATGCTGATCTCGCCGACCGCTTACCACCGGCTCACCTTCCGCTACCAGCAGAAGCGCCGGCTCGTCTACTACTCGAACCGCTTCTCGATCATCGGCCTCGGCTTCCTCGCGCTGGCGATGACCGGGGCGATCATGCTGATCACCGACGTCCTCTTTGGGACGGTGGCGACGGTGGCGATGACGGTGGCGACGGTCCTCGTCTTCGGCTTCTTCTGGTTCGCGCTGCCGCTGCAGCGACGGCTCAGGCTCTCGGCGGCGCAGGAGCCTCTAGGCGAGCCCGAAAACGACTGAGCTCCTCGTCGAGCTCGTCGAGGAAGGGCAGCTCCGGCGCCTTCTCGCGCAGCAGCTCCAGGTCGGCTTCCCAGACCTCGGTCTTCAGCTCGACGGGGACCTTGAATTCCTCCCGCACCGCGTCGCCTTCGGCTTCGTAGGCGCGGCGAAGGGCGGCGACGTTGGTCAGCTTGTCGGAGCCGTAGATCGCGTGCGCCCCGGCGGGTGCGGCCCGCACCCGTTCGCGGTGCTCGGCCTTGCGCTCGCGGTAGGGGTCGATCGATTCGTCGTCGGTCAGCGCCCCGACCAGCCCGGCGACCTCGTCGCCGAACTCCTCCCGGATCTCGTCGAGGCTCGTCTCGGAGTCCTCGATCACGTCGTGCAGGAGTGCCGCCGCGAGGACCTGCTCACCGAAGCCGTATTCGTCGAGCCGCGCCGCGACCGCGACCGGGTGTTCGACGTAGGGCAGGCCGCCGCTGCCGTTGCGGACCTGGCCCGCGTGGGCTGAGCGCGCCTTCTCCAGCGCGGCGTGCACCAGCGGCGAGCGCCGCGCGGCTGCCTCGATCCTCTCGGCCGGGGACACGCGGTCAGCCTAGATGATCGATTCGCTCAGCTTGCTTGTCTAAAGCTCAGACGGTCGCCGCGGCGCTGGCCGCGCGGGCGGGGAGCTCGTACTCGGTCCGCTCGGCCGCCAGCTCGATCGCCGCCGGGTCGCCGCCGAGCTCGACCCACCGCTGCCGCGCTTCGGCCCCGAGCGCGTCGAGCTGGTCGTCGGAGTGCAGCGGGTCGTGGTGGAAGAGGACGGTGCGCTCGGCCCCGGTCCGCCGCGCGAAGGCAAGCGCGTGCGAGGTCGCCGAGTGGCCCCAGCCGATGTGGTTGGGGTACTCGGCGTCGGTGTACTGGCCGTCGTGGAGCAGCAGCGAGGCGTCGCGGGCGAGCTCGAAGCCGGAGATCCAGTCCTCCTCGAGCCGGTCGAGGTCGGCGCCCAGCGCCGGCTCGTGATCGGGTATGTAGGCAAGCGAGGAGCCGCCGTCGTCGATCCGGTAGCCAAGGGTGGGGCCGCGGTGCGAGACCGAGGCGGCCCGGATCCGAGCCGAGCCGATCTCCCACTCGCTCTCCGGGCAGTGGCGGAAGGAGACGTCGCAGGGCAGCTCGCGGACCTCGACGGGGGAGAGCGGCGCCGAGATGTAGCGGGCGATGCGGTCGCGCAGCGAGGCCTCCGGCGAGGCCGGGCCCCAGATCACGATCTCGGTCTGCGGGCGGAAGGCGGGGGCGAAGAAGACGAGGCCCTGGATGTGGTCGAGGTGGAGGTGGGTGAGGAGGATGTGGAGGCGGGCCGGCTCGTCGGGCTGGGCAAGGCCGAGGCAGCGGATGCCGGTGCCGGCGTCGAGCGCCAGCATCGAGCCGTCGGCGAGGGTGACGCCGACGCAGGAGGTGTTGCCGCCGTAGCGGATCGTTTCCGGCCCCGGGGCCGGGATCGACCCCCGCGTCCCCCAGAGCTTGACCTTCACGCCGCCCCCGCCCCGTTGCTGCGCGCCAGCGAGGGCCAGAAGACGGCGATCGCGCCCTGCGAGCCGTGGGCCGTTTGGATCGGGAAGGCGGAGACCTCGACGTCGTGCTCGGTGCCGTCGGTCGAGCGCAGCGTCAGCTCGGCGTGGGCGGGGCGGCCGGCGCGGACGGCCCGGACCAGCGGCAGGTCGTCGTAGGGGATCGGCTCCCCGCTCTCGTCGAAGGGGCCGAAGAGCGAGCCCCACTCCTGCGGGCCGACCGAGCCGAGTTCCTCGAAGCGTTTGCCGAGCAGCATCCCGGCGGCCTCGTTGTAGAAGACGAGCAGACCGCCCTCGTCGACCAGGAAGGCCGGAGTCGACAGAGCCGACATCAGGTTCCGGGCGAGAATCAGCTCCAGCGGTCTTTGCGTCACAAAAGACACTTTAGATCGTCAAGTTTGATGCGCCAGGAAACGCCGGTATTTCCCGTGGAGAGCCAAGAACAGGCAGGTTCGCTTTGTTGGCGTCCGGGTGGCGTGATTTTCGTCACTTTGAGTTCCCGAAGTGGTTGGTAGGGCAGTGGTGGGAGGGGTCCTCCAGACACATCTCGCTGCGCTCGATGTTGAGTGTCTGGAGGACCCCTCCCACCACTGCCTGCCAGCGTCGATTGTCAGGCCGGTGCCCCCTACCCCGCCCAGGCCCCCGTTTTTCTCCGGCTGGCTTAGCCGGCGGCTTCGGCGCTTCGGAGGCCGCCCTTGGCCCAGAGGGCGAAGAGGAGGGAGAGGGTGATTCCGATTGCGAAGGCGAGGCCGACCACTACCGGGTCGCCGGAGATGAAGCCTCGGCCGGCCTCCAGTAGGGCCGTTACCGGGTTGATCGAGGCGATGGTGTGGATCCAGCCGCTTAGTAGGTCTAAGGGGACGTAGACGGGGGCTAGGAAGAGGACCAGGAAGGTGGGGAACTGCATCAGCGGGCCGCCCTGGATCGAGCGCACCCGCAGGGCGACGCCGGCCGACCAGAGAGTCGCCGCCACGTTGACCAGGACCGCCAGTGCGTAGAGGGCGACGATTTCGCCGGCGCTGCCGCCGACGTCCATCCCCGCGACCAGCGCCACCGCGCTCAGCACCGTCCAGGTGACGAGGGCGCGGAACAGCGCCGCCAGCGCGTAGCCGCCGACGATGCCGCTGCGGTGGGCGGCGGCGAGCATGTAGCGGCGGCCGAAGCCGGTCTCGAAATCGCGCGCCATCGCGAAGCCGGTGAAGACGCCGCCGAAGGCCGCCGACTGCAGCAGGACGAAGACGAACTGGAAGGCGGTGTAGCCGCTCGGGAAGTCGAAGCCGGGGACGTTTGCGATCGCCGCCAGGCCACCGGCGAAGGAGACGAAGAAGAAGAGCGGGAAGAGCAGCGACGGCACCAGGAAGGCCGGGTTGGTGAGGAAGTTGTGGATGCTGCGCCAGGCCACCGCGCGGGCGACGACCGAGGCACCGACGGGTCGGGGGTCGCTCACGTCCGCACCAGCCTCGTCTTCAGGGCCCTGGTGGCGGCGAACATGCCGATCGCGCCGATCGCGGCGGCGATCCCGAAGCCGAGCGCCAGGTCGCCGATGTTCCAGCCTTCGATCAGCAGCGAGCGGATCGCCTCCAGCAGGTAGGTGACCGGGTTGACGCTGGCGATCGTGTGGAACCAGTCGGTGGTCAGCAGGTCGAGCGGCAGCGCCATCGCCGAGAGGAAGAGGAAGACGAAGAAGACCGGGAAGAGGCCCTGGACCGCCTCGCCGGAGCCGAAGCGGAGCGCCGCGAAGAGGCCGATCGTGCCGAAGGCCACGGTGATGCAGACCGAGAGGATGACCAGCACCAGGCCGCCGGCCGGACCGGCGGCGAGTTCGGCGCCGGCGATCAGCCCGACCGAGAGGTAGACGACCGCCTGGACGACGCCGAGCAGGAAGGCGCCGGCGAGCAGGCCGCTGAGCAGGGCGGCGCCGCGCAGGGGCGTCAGCGCCAGCCGGTTGAGGAAGCCGGTCTCGATGTCGCGGGCGAGGTCGGTGCCGGAGTTCATCACCGAGAACAGCGCGCCCTGGATGAACGGGACGGCGAGGACGAAGGTCAGGTAGGAGTCGGTCGGGAAGCCGGGCAGGTTGGTCGCGTCTTCGAGCCCGCCGGAGTTGACCGCGAGGAGGAAGAGCGGGAAGACGATCGCGGGGACGATCTGCGCCGGCTGGCGCAGGGTCCGCAGCACCGAGCGGCGCGCGAGCTGCCCGACCTGGTTGCGCAGGCCGCTGCTCATCCGGCGGCGACCGCCTCGGCGCCCTCGTCTTCGGCCGCGGCGTCGTCGGAGCCCTCGAGCGAGCGCCCGGTCTTGGTCAGGAAGACGTCGTCGAGCGAGGGCGCGTGCAGCTGCAGGTGCTCGATTGCGATTCCCTCGGCGTCGAGCGCGCGCACCACCTCGGCCAGCTGCGACTCGCCGCCGTCGAGGCGAACCGCGACGGCGCGGGGGGAGGAGCCGGCCGGCTGCCCGAAGCGGCCGAGCACCGCCTCCATCCGGCCGCGGTCGCCTTCCTCGCGGGGGATCGCCTCGACCGTCGGGCGGCCGATCTCGGCCTTCAGCTCCGCCGGCGTTCCCTCGGCGACGAGGTGGCCGTGATCGATGATCCCGACCCGGTTGGCGAGCGCGTCAGCCTCCTCGAGGTACTGGGTGGTGAGGAAGACGGTGACGCCGTCCTCCGCCGCCAGCCGCGAGACCTCCTCCCAGAGCGCGGTGCGGCTCTGGATGTCGAGGCCGGTGGTCGGCTCGTCGAGAAAGAGAATGCGCGGCCTGTGGGCGAGTGCGAGGGCAAGGTCGAGCCGGCGTTTCATCCCGCCCGAGTAGCCGCCGACCTTGCGGTCGGCCGCGTCGGCGAGCCCGACCCGCTCCAGCAGTTCGCCGCCGCGGGTTTCGCGCTCGCGCTTGGAGAGGCCGTGCAGGGCGGTCTGCAGGCGCATGTGCTCGCGGCCGGTCAGCAGCGGGTCGAGGGCGGCCTCCTGCAGGGCGGCGCCAATCGAGGCGCGGACGTTCGGCCCTTCGGTGACCACGTCGAAGCCGGCGACGCGCGCGGTGCCGGCGGTGGGCGGGAGGAGGGTGGTCAGCATCAGCACCGTCGTCGACTTGCCGGCCCCGTTGGGGCCGAGAAAGCCGTAGATCTCGCCTTGGGCGACCTCGAGATCGATCCCGTCCACGGCGCGAGGCCCGTTCTTGAACTCGCGGACCAGGCCTTCGACCTCGATGCCGCCGACTGGTGCGCCGCTGTTTTCGCCCATCGATTCCTTTCTTCGCTGAGTCCCCATATTGCCGAGACCGGGCCACCGGCTGACGCGCGGCCGCCGGAACGCGTAGAACTCCGGTCCTTGAACGAGCGGACCCGCACCTACTCGCTGGCGATGAACGTCAACCGGCCGGTTGCCCGGTGGGGGCGGCTGCGGGTCGAGGGGCTCGATGCCGTGCCCGAGCAGGGCCCGCTGCTGATCCTCGGCAACCACGACAGCCACTGGGATCCGGTGATGGTCGGCATCGCCGCCTTCGAGCGGCGGCAGATCCGCGCCCTCGCCAAATCCGAGCTCTGGGACGTGCGCGGTCTGGCGCCGATCCTCGACGGCATGGGGCAGATCCCGATCCAGCGCGGCAAGGGGGACAAGGACGCGCTGGCGAAAGCGATCGAGACGCTGCGGGCGGGCGCCTGCATCGGCGTCTTCCCCGAGGGGACTCGCTCCAAGGGCAAGGTCCTGCGGGCGCGGAGCGGCGTCGGCCGCCTCGCCCTCGAGGTCCCCGAGGCGCACGTCACGCTGGTCGCGATCGAGGGCACCAGCGACCTCACCGGCTTCCCGCGGCGCCCCCGCATCCGCATCCGCTTCTTCGACCCGGTCAGCGGCCAGCCGCGCCCCGGCGAGGACCCCGGCGAGCTGTCCGCCCGCCTCCTCTCCGAGATCCGCGAGCTCGTCCCGCCCTCGATCTCCTACCGCAAGCGGGCGAAGCTCAGCGGCGTCTCCGAGGACTGACGGCACGCTCGATCCGCCCGAGGACGGCGGCGCGTTCGCCGTGGATCTGATGCCAGGTGACGCGCATGACCCTGTAGCCGGCAGCGACGAGGACCTGGTCGCGGCGACGGTCGTCCTGGAAGGCTGGCGGCGTTTCATGGGTCTCGCGGCCGTCGGTTTCGACGATCACCCGGGCCTGCTCCCAGAGGAAGTCGGCGAGGAAGCGCCGTCCGTCGACGTGGATCGCGGCGTTGCAGTCGGGTCGCGGTAGGCCCCGGTCGAGCAGCTCCGGCAGGATCAGCGTCTCGAAGTCGCTGCGCACGTCCGGAGGCTTTCCGTCCTTGGTCCGGTAGGCGACGAGGGCGAGCTCCAGCGCTCTCAGGCCGCGGCGGCCCTTCGCGTTGTGGATCGCCAGGTCAATGGCTTGGAGATCGAGCTTCCTGCGGATCGCGGCACGACCGACTGCCTTCCGCAGCGCAGTGAGATCGACGACGCCGGCGAGGTCGACCAGAGTCCGAGCCAGGGTCGTCAGGGCGAGCCCGTTCCGAAGCTCGATCTCCTCCGGCTGCGGGTAACGGCAGCGGCGGCATCTGATCCCGTCGATCTTCCGCCCGGCCTCGACGGGGACGGTGACGTCGATGAAGCGAGGCCAGTAGTCCCAGAGCCCATGCAACGCCGCCGCGCTCCCGTGCGAAATAATGGCCCCATCCCCACAAGCAAGCACCGCCGCCCGCAGATGCGTCAGTCGAGAAATCGAGCGGTGGCCAACCGCGTAGACGCCGCGGTGGACCCGATGGAGCGAGTTCTCCTGCGCACGCTCCGCGGCTCGACGCCGGGAGACGCCCTCGTCTCTCAGCTGATCAAGCGAAACTACCCCGCCTTGGTCGGTCGCCTTGTCCGCAATCCGGCCCTTCGACTTCGCCCTCTCGCTTTCGTGGTTCCTTTGTCCTGACACACAGGACTAAAGAACCGTGCGATCTGATCTCTCCCCCCGACGGGGAAGTCGTGGTTCCTTTGTCCGGATATAGAGGACAAAGGAACCACGGGATGCTGGCGGGCTTGCTGGCTCAGTCCTCGGGCTCTTGGCCGTTTGGCTGCAGGGCGTACCACTCGGCGCCGAACTGGTCGATGTCGTTGCCGTTGGCTTCGCCCGGGCCCTGGTCGCCGACGTAGGTGTAGAGCGGCCAGCCGGCGTAGGTGATCTGGACGGTCCCGTCATTGCGCTTGGTCTTGCCCAGCATCCCTCGCTGGGCGGGACCTTGGGCCTGGGGGTTGCCGTCGGTCAGCAGCGGAGGCCAGGCTCCCGCGCAGGCGCCGTAGCAGGCGGACCTGCCTCCCTTGTCCTTGTGGAAGTCGTAGAGGGTGAGGCCCTGGGAATCGACGAGGACCGTGCCCAGGTCGCCGACCTTCGCCGCCGAGACGATCCCGGCGCCGTCGCTCGAGGCCGGTTTCGATTCCGAGCTCGCGGTCGAATTCCCGCCGCCGCCCTTGCCGCCGTAGGCCCCGCCTGAGCTCGCTTCGCTCGTGTCTTCCGCGCCGCCGCCATAGGCGCTGCCGCTGGTGCTGTCGCCGCTGCCGCAGCCGGCGACCGCTACCGCCAGGACGGCGAGCAGCGCGAGCGCATAGATCATCTTCTTCACGTCGGTTCCTCCTCGTTTGCGTTCTTCACTGCCGCCACCTCCGGGTCGACCGGCGCGACGAAGGTCCGCTTGCCGGTGTCGACCACGACCGCCCGCGTCCGCGAGATGTCGAGCGCTGAACTGAGCACCGCGTCGGAGTCGTCGCCCCAGCGGTAGCGGAAGGTCCCGGCCGGATAGGAGGCGCCGTCGGCGCCCCGCAGCCAGACCCGGCAGAGCGTCCCCGAGGGCACCCCGTGCACGTACATATGGATCTCGGTGCCGTAGGCGTGGGGCTCCAGCGTCGCGTCGATGCTGATCCCCTTGGGAAGGTCGGTGAACCTGACCGGCTGGCTGGCGTCCGAGCCGCTGCCGCCGAAGACGAAGAGGAGCAGGAGCGTCGCCACCGCGGCCGCCGCGAAGCCCCCGAAAGCGAAGCCGCCGATCGCACGTCGACGCCGGTGCTGCTGGGTCCGCTGCTTCTCGCTCTCGATCGTCGCCGCGATCCGCCGCCCGAGCTCGGGCGGCGGATCCGGCGCCAGCTCGAACCGGGCCGGGTCGGCGTGGGGGAGCATCCGCGCCACCGGCGCCAGCGCCGCGAGCTCCTCGCGGCAGCCGGCGCAGCCCTCCAGGTGCGCCTCCAGCCCGGCCCGCTCGTCGCCCTCCAGGTGCCCGAGCGCGTAGGCGCCCAGCAGCTCACGCCACTCGCGGCATTCGTTCCTAGTCTTCATAGCCCATCTCCTCGAGCACGACCCGCAGCGCCCGCAGCCCGTAGTAGACGCGACTCTTCACGGTCCCCTCCGGCACCCCGAGCTCCTCCGCCACCTCGGCGTAGGGCCGCCCTCGGTAGTAGGTCTCGACCAGCACCCGCCGGTGGTCGGTGCCGAGCCGCCGCATCGCCTCCTCGACCTGCCAGGCGAGCAGCGCCTCATCGAGCGGTTCGACCGAAGGCTCGATCCCGCCCTCGGCGACGCCCGGCCGCACCGACCGCGCCCGCCCCAGGTCGATGACCACGTTGCGGAGGATCGCGAACAGCCAGGTGCGCAGCGAGCCGATCTTCGGGTCGAAGCGGCCCCCCGCCCGCCAGGCGCGGACGAAGGTCTCCTGCACGGCCTCTTCGGCGAGGCCGGCGTCGCCGAGTGAACGAACCGCGAAGCCGTACAGCTCGCCCGAATGGGCGGCGTAGGCCTCGCGGACGTCACGTTCGCGGCTGAGCGCACCCCGGGTCGAAGTTCCCAATTGGATCATCCGACCCGGCATACGCTCCCCGGCACTGCCGGGTTCAAATTCCCCTCGGGGGAGGGCCCTATTCGAGTTTTCCGATCTTGAAGATCTTCGTCCCGCAGTCCGGGCAGACACCCTGGATCGCCGGACGACCGTTCTTCATCGTCACCTGTTTCGCGTCTTTGATCTCGACCTTCTTACGCTCTTTGACGCAGTAACCCTCAGGCATGAAGGGGCCCTCCTTTCTTTGCCGCCGAGCGGCAAATCTCGCAGTCCGCGCGAGGTGGATTGAGGCGAATGTAACGCAGGTTCAAGACGCTCCCGCCAATCTTTGTGCGAATCCGCACGAAACGTCCATGACGCCCGTCAACTACCCTGCTGCCGCAGTCGCAAGCCCTTCCCAAGCCTCAGAGGAGATCAGGAATGCCCGAAGCAGTCATCGTCGACACCATCCGCACGCCGATCGGCCGTGCCTTCAAGGGCTCGCTGGCCCAGCTGCGGCCCGAGGAGATGGGCGCCTACGTGGTCGACCAGCTGCTCGAGCGCAACTCCGAGGTCGACCCCGCCCTGATCGAAGACGTCTTCTGCGGCGCCGGCATGCCGCAGGGCCTCGAGGCCTTCAACATCGCCCGCATCATCTCCCTGCTCAGCGAGAAGCTGCCGCAGGAGGTCAACGGGGTCACCATCTCCCGCTACTGCTCCTCCAGCCTCGATGCGATCCGCCACGCCGGCAACGCGATCAAGGCCGGCGAGGGCGACGCCTACCTCGCCGTCGGGGTCGAGTGGGTGAGCCGCTTCAACGAGCGCACCGAGCCCGCCGGCGCCGACGACCGCAACCCCAACCTGATCGGCGAGAACGGCCAGCCCAACGCCTACATCGACATGGGCCTGACCGCGGTCAACGTCGCGAAAAAGTACGAGGTCAGCCGTGCCGACATGGACAAGTTCGCGCAGCGCTCGCAGGAACTGGCCGTCCGCTCGCAGGAGGACGGCTTTTTCGACCGCGAGATCGTCCCGGTCAAGCTCGAGGACGGCACCGAGGTCACGAAGGACGACGGCCCCCGCGCCAGCTCGACCCTGGAGAAGCTCTCCGAACTGCCGGAGGCATTCGGCGGCGGCGGCGTCACCGCCGGCAACTCCTGCCCGCTCAACGACGGCGCCGCCGCGGTGCTGCTGATGAGCGACACCAAGGCCAAGGAGCTCGGCCTCACCCCGCGCGCCCGGATCATCACCGCCGCCACGCACGGCAACGAGCCGGAGCTGATGGGCGTCGCCCCGATCGGCGCGATCAAGAAGGTCCTCGACCGCGCCGGGATGTCGATCGGCGACGTCGACAGGGTCGAGCTGAACGAGGCCTTCGCCGCCCAGGTGATCCCGATCATGGCCGAATGCGGGATCGACGAAGACAAGCTCAACACCCACGGTGGCGCGATCGCCCTCGGCCACCCCTTCA
>DATFQO010000023.1:0-7222 GCA_035264245.1 Solirubrobacterales bacterium | reverse complement strand
CTCGAAGGACGTCTTCGTCCATCACAGCGCGATCATGGGTGAGGGCTTCAAGTCCCTGACCGAGGGCGCCAAAGTGAGTTACGAGTCCGAAGAAGGCCCCAAGGGTCCGGCCGCAGCGAGCGTTCAGCAGCAGTAGCTTTTTCGAACGCTTAAGCAGTCCGCGAAGCCCGCCGCCAGGCGGGCTTCGTCTTGCTGGGAGCGCCCGTCCCCTACCCTCCGAAACCTCATGAGCACGAGCCGAGACAACCTCCGCAACATCGCGATCATCGCCCACGTCGACCACGGCAAGACGACGCTGGTCGACGCGATGCTGTGGCAGACCGGCACCTTCCGCAAAGGCCAGGACGTCGCCGAGCGGGTGATGGACTCGATGGACCTGGAGAAGGAGAAGGGGATCACGATCCTCGCCAAGAACACCGCCGTCACCCGCGACGGCGTCAAGTTCAACATCGTCGACACCCCCGGGCACGCCGACTTCGGCGGCGAGGTGGAGCGGGCGCTGACGATGGTCGACGGTGCGCTGCTGCTGGTCGACGCGAGCGAGGGGCCGCTGCCGCAGACCCGCTTCGTCCTGCGCAAGGCGCTGGAGCGCAAGCTGCCGATCATCCTCGTCGTCAACAAGGTCGACCGCCCGGACGCGCGGATCGCCGAGGTCGTCGACGAGGTCTACGAGCTGTTCATGGACCTCGACGCCGACTCCGACCAGATCGACTTCCCGATCGTCTACACCAACGCCAAAGCCGGCTGGGCGGCGCTCGAGGAGGGCGTCGAGGGAACCGACCTCACCCCCCTGCTCGACCTGATGCTGGCGAAGATCCCGGCGCCGCAGTACGACCCCGAGACGCCGCTGCAGGCGCACGTGACCAACCTCGACGCCTCGCCCTACGTCGGGCGGCTGGCGATTTGCCGGGTCCACCAGGGGAACATCCGGAATGGGCAGCAGATCGCCTGGTGCCGCGCCGACGGCAGGGTCCAGCGCGCCGCGGTCTCCGAGCTCTACGTCACCGAAGGCCTCGACCGGGTCGCCGCCGAGGAAGCGGGGCCCGGCGAAATCATCGCCGTCGCCGGGATCGAAGAGGTGACGATCGGCGAGACGCTGGCCGACCCGGAGGATCCGCGGCCGCTGCCGGTGATCACCGTCGACGAGCCCTCGCTCTCGGTCGTGATCGGGATCAACACCTCGCCGCTGGCGGGCACCCAGGGCGGCGACAAACTGACCGCGCGCCAGATCCTCTCGCGGCTCGACGCCGAGCTGGTCGGCAACGTCTCGCTGCGGGTCAACGAGACCGAACGTCCCGACGCCTGGGAGGTGCAGGGCCGCGGCGAGCTGCAGCTGGTGGTGCTGCTGGAGATCATGCGGCGCGAGGGCTACGAGCTGACCGCGGGGCAGCCGCAGGTGGTGACGCGGGAGATCGAAGGCAAGACCAACGAGCCGGTCGAGCGGCTGGCGATCGACGTTCCCGAGGAGCACGTCGGCGACGTCACCCAGATGCTGGCCGGGCGTAAGGGCCGGCTCGAACAGATGGTCAACCACTCGACCGGGTGGGTGCGGATGGAGTACCTGGTCCCGGCTCGCGGCCTGATCGGTTTCCGCACCGAGTTCCTCACCGTGACCCGCGGCAGCGGCCTGCTGCACCACGTCTTCGACCGCTGGGAGCCGTGGGCGGGCGAGCTGCGCACGCGCCAGACTGGGTCCCTGGTCGCCGATCGCCGCGGCCAGACCGCGGGCTACTCGCTGCAGAGCCTCCAGGACCGCGGCAAGCTCTTCGTCGGCTCCGGCGAGGTCGTCTACGAGGGGATGATCGTCGGCGAGAACTCGCGGTCCGACGACCTTGACGTCAACCCCACCAAGGCCAAACAGCAGACCAACATGCGCGCCGCCAGCGCCGACGTGCTGGTGCGGCTGGCGCCGCCGGAGCGGCTGTCGCTGGAAGGTGCCCTGGAGTTCGTCCGCGAGGACGAGTGCGTCGAAATCACCCCCGACGCGATCCGCCTGCGCAAGGTGGAGCTCGACAAAACCGCGCGCCTCAAGGCCTCGAAGAAACGCGACACCGCGCCCGCGCGCTAACGCCTCTCGCGATCCGTGAGCAGCCGCGCGACCCGCCGGATCACCTCGTCCGGTTCGCGTTCGAGGCGCGGTCCGGTGACCCGAGTCATCGCAATGCCGACGAGGAGCAGATCCTCCTGCCGCTTTCGGTCGCGCTCGAAGGCGGCGCGCGTGCCATGGGTCTCGAAGACGTCCAGTTCCACGACGAAGCGATGCTCCGGCCAGTAGCAGTCGAGCTCGAACCCGTGCTCGACATAGTTCGTGTGGGGCTGAGGCAGTCCCGCCTGGATCACGAGTTCGAGGAATCGCTTCTCCAGCCCCGAGCGGGTGAAGCTGGTGGGTTTGTAGAGGGCGATCGCGCGGCGCAGTCGCTTGTGGCCGTGATGGCCCACAGTTCTCGCCAGAAGGTCTTCGACGGCCCGCAGGTCGAAGACCTCCTTTTCTTCCGAGCGCTCTACCAGCTTCTCCAGCCAGTCGAAGCGAACGGTCGCAGCCAAATCCAACAGCGTCCGCGATACAGAGGTGACGGGAATGCCTTCCCTCGATGCTAGATCCTCGTCGGCGATGAAGCGAGCCTCGTGCAGGCGGATCGGAGGCCTGAGACGGCGATGGATGGGCGTAGTCACCGAAGCAGGCAACGGAGACACCTTGGCGAGATCCCAGAGCCAAGCCGCCGAGACGTGGCTGAGCAGAGACCCGGGACCGGAAGCGAATACCGCGGCCAGGCATCTGCCTTGCTGCGAGATGTTGGTGTGACCGACGGCGAAGACTCCGCGATGAAGTCGATGTAGGCGGCCGGCAGCCACCGCCCGGTGTATCCCGCTCCGCGAATAACCGAGCTTCCCGGTGAGCTGACTAGCGGAGACGACACCGTGCTGCCGGTTCGCCAGCTCCGCCAGCGATCCCCGCTCTGCAAATACGTCCGCCGGTCCTTTGTTCCGCATGGCGAAACTAAGGACCGGCGGACGTTGTCTCTCCCCCCGTTCGCGCTTTATTTCCGCACCGAGCACATAAAAAAGCCGCCGGCCGGGGGCCGGCGGCTTTGGAAACGCTTGCGCGCTGGAGCTAGACCGTTGCGGCGGCCTGCTCGGACTGGCTCTGCTCTGAGGCCTGAGCCTTGGCGTCCGGGGCGGGCGTAGTCTCGGCCTGGCGCGGCAGCAGCACTTCTTTGGCGATGACCAGGCGCTGGATCTGGCTGGTCCCCTCGTAGAGCTGCATGATCTTCGCGTCGCGCATCAGTTTCTCGACCGGGTACTCCTTGATGAAGCCGTAGCCGCCGTAGACCTGGACGGCATCGGTGGTGACCTCCATCGCCGAGTCGGCGGCGAAGCGCTTGGCCATCGAGGAGATCTTCGAGTTGCGGATGCCCTGGTCGAGCAGGAACGCGGAGTTCCAGGTCAGCAGGCGGCCAGCCTCGACCTTGGTCGCCATGTCGGCGATCATGAACTGGATCGCCTGGTGCATCGCGATCGGGACGCCGAACTGGACCCGTTCCTTCGAGTAGTCCGTCGCGTACTCGAGCGCGGCGCGGCCGATGCCGACGGCCATCGCCGAGACGCCCGGGCGGGTCCGGTCGAGGGTCATCATCGCCAGTTTGAAGCCCTTGTTTTCCTCGCCCAGGAGGTTCTCGGCAGGGATCTCGACTTCGTCGAAGGAGATGGTCGCGGTGTTGGAGGCCCGCTGACCCATCTTGTCCTCCTTCTTGTCGACGGAGACCCCGGGGAGGTCGGCGTCGACGACGAAGGCGCTGATGCCGCGGTGACCGGCCTCAGGGTCGGTCTTCGCGAACACCGTGAAGTAGTCGGCGTAGGTGCCGTTGGTGATGAAGCACTTGGAGCCGCTGACGACGTACTTGTCGCCCTTCTTCACGGCTTTGGTCTTCATCCCGGAGACGTCGGAGCCTGCGTCCGGCTCGGTCAGACCGAAGGAGCAGAGCTTGGGAGATTCGGTCAGCATCCCCAGGTATTTCTTCTTCGTCTCCTCGGAGCCGCCGAGGGTGATCGGGGCCGAGGCGAGGCCGTTGGCCGCCAGCGAGGTGCCGATGCCGGAACAGCCCCAGCCGAACTCCTCCTCGATCAGGCAGCCAGAGAGGTAGTCGAGACCGGCGCCGCCGTAGGCCTCGGGGACGTGGGTGTTCATCAACCCGACCTCCCAGGCCTTCTCGATCACGTCCTGGGGCCAGGTGCCGTCAACGTCGTACTCCCATGCGACGTTGCGCATGTCTTTCTCGGCGAAGCTGTGGGCCAGCTCGCGCAGGTCCTTCTGCTCATCGGTGAGGGTGAAGTCGACCACCGGTCGGTGCTCCTTTTTTCGCGGTTCTCTTGAAGTCTGCGGGAGCGCCGCCGGGAGGCTGACGTCCCTACCGATTGACTGGTCAGTCAACCGGCCAACTAGGTTAGCGGACACGGCGGTAGACAAGGGGGAATTCGCCCGACAGGCCGGTTCGGGAATCGGCCTCTACCCTTGGACGATGGATCTGCCCATCGCTATGACCGCGCTCCAGAAAGGCATGGTGGTGCTCGGCTTCACCGGAATTGCCGCGCCGCTGATCGGCCTTCTGTTGAAGCGGGTCAGCGGTGGCTGGGAGACGATGGGCGGCGGGCCGTTCGCGATCCTCAACGAGCGCCCCAGGAAGCCCACGGGATTCGGGCCGGAGCAATCCATCGACCCCGCGATCCAGGCGGCCGAGGTGCGCCAGATGCTGGCGGCCAAATCGCACCGCCGCGAGATGCGCGGGGAGGCGCCGCTCGACGTCGAGGCCGAGGCCAAGCGCCTGCTCGCCGCGTCCGAACGGCCACGCGGCGCCGAGGCCATGGACGCCGAGCTGCGGGCGGAGGTGCGCCAGCTGGTCGTCGCCCGCAACGAACGGCGCATGCGAGAAGGGCCGGAGCCGCTCGACGTCGAGGCCGAGACCGAGAAGCAATTGGCTGATCTCATAGGATCGAGTTGATGCCTCCATCGGGGGACAACGTCTACGAGGTTGAGGAGATGCTCAACCAGCCGGGGACCTACTTCAACCCCCAGACCGAGGTCGTCGTGATCGTCGACGACTCCGCCTCGGCCGACCAGGAGGTCTTCAACAGCCTCGAGGGCCTGGAAGGCGCCGACTGGGTCCGCGTCTCCGACGACGTGCCGGTCGACGAAGACGGGCGCGACCGGGCGCTGGAGAGCTTCGAGGTCAGCAACCAGGGTGACGCGGTAGTTGCGGGCGCGCTGGAGCCGAGCGACGACGACTTCGAGGAAGAAGAGGAACGGCCGGAACCAGATCCCGAGCCGGAGGAGTAGGCAGATGCTCTCCGAGGGGGACAGGGCACCGGCCTTCACGCTGCCCGATCAGAACGGCGAGAAGGTGAAGCTGTCCGATCTGAAAGGGCAGACCGTCGTCCTCTACTTCTACCCCCGCGCCGACACGCCCGGCTGCACGACCCAGGCCTGCGGCGTCCGCGACCGCGGCGCCGACTACAGGGCGGCGGGGGCGCGGGTGATCGGCATCTCCCCCGATGAGGTCGGGGCGCTCGGCAAGTTCGCCGGCAAGTACGACCTCGGCTTCACCCTGCTCGCCGACGCCGACCACTCGGTCGCCGAGAAGTACGGCGCCTGGGTCGAGAAGTCGATGTACGGCCGCAAGTACATGGGTGTCGCCCGCGCGACCTTCATCATTGACCCGCAGGGGAAGATCGCCAGGGTCTTCGCCAAGGTGCAGCCGAAAAAGCACGACGCTCTGGTGCTGAAGGCGCTCGGCGAGCTCGCGGCAGCCTGACGGCGCTTCTTCGGATCAGGCGCTGACGATCACCGCGACGATGAAGCTCGCGTAGAGCGCGAACCAGCCGACCACGGCCGGCAGTTTGAAGCGCCGTGCCAGGTGCAGGCTCTCGTAGGCGAGCAGGCCGCCGGCGAGGCCGAGGCCGATCGAGAGGATCGCCGTCCCACTCAGGTCCCAGTCGGTGAAGATCAGGCCGATCCCGACCGGGATCATCGACTGGAAGACCATCGCCCCGGTGATGTTGCCGAGCGCCAGGGCGTCCTTGCCTTCGCGCACCCAGAAGAAGCTGTTCACCTTCTCCGGCAGCTCGGTCGCCAGCGGCGCCAGGATCAGCGCCAGCACCAGCGCCTCGACCCCGATGCTCTCGGCGATGTGCAGCAGCTCCTCGACGAAGAGGTGGGCGCCGCCGACCATCGCCCCCAGCCCGACCAGCAGCTGGATCACGCAGAGCGCCAGCGCCGGGTCTTCGCGGCGGCCGGCGCGCCGCTCGAAGATCAACGGGTTGAGCGACTCTTCGCTCTGCACGTCCCCCCCGCCCCGCAGGGTGAGGCGGATGTAGAAGCCGTAGGCGAGCAGGAAGACGACCCCGACCGCGATCCGCACCGGCGCAGGCGGCCCCCAGGCGAGCAGCCCGGCGAGGGTGAAGAGGACGAGGAAGAAGACGAGGTCGCGCTCGAGCGTCGGCCGGTGGACGTTCAGCTGCACCCCCTGGTCGCGTTTGTCGCGGTAGAGGTAGGCGAAGAGGCCGACCAGCCCCATCGCCAGGGTCGCGAGCAGGAAGGGCGCGCCGACGATCGCCCCGACCGCGACGTCTTCGGAGCCCTCGCTGACGTCGAGCAGGGCGACGATCGCGATCAGCGTCTCGGGCATCGCGGTGCCCACCGCGGCGAGGATGCTGCCGACGGCCCCCACCCCGACCTCGAGCCGATGGCCGATCCACTCGACGGCGTTGGTGAAGATCAGCGCGCCGGTGAGGACGACGGCGAAGCTGACCAGCAGGAGGACGACTTCCATCGGCGCAGCCTACTCATCGACCCTAAGCGTGGCTGGCAAGGACGCAGGGAGCGTGGCGTGCTCTGCACGCGAGCGACCGAGGACGCCGCCAGGCGCGCTTAGGCGAAGTAGAAGGCGAGGCCGAAGACGAAGTAGACCGCAAGCAGCTGCACACCCTCGAACCAGGTCGACTCGCCGTCGGTGGTGACGTGGTTGCCGACCAGGATCGCCAGCAGGATCGCGCCGAGCTCGAAGCCGTTGAAGACCAGCGCCAGCGGATAGGGGCCGATGAAGAACGAGGCGAGGACGAGGACCGGGGCGACGAAGAGAGCGATCTGGGCGCTGGAGCCGATCGCGATGTTGACCGCCAGGTCCATCTTGTCCTTCATCGCGACCAGGACCGCGACCCAGTGCTCGGC
>DATFQO010000022.1:0-5172 GCA_035264245.1 Solirubrobacterales bacterium | reverse complement strand
GAAGTTCGGGGGGCTATGGGCCCCCAAATCTCGGAGTCAGGCCAGGCCGACCTCCCCCGCCTCTTCTTCCATCAGGTAGAACCTTGCCCGGCCCAGCTCCTCGCCGTTGACCATGACCACCGCGGCGTGGGGGCCGGCGGTGGCGAAGGCGGCGGTGGCGGCGATCGACATCACCAGGCGCTGCTCCTGGCCTTCGGGTAGGCCCGGCGGGCGGCCGGTCTCGAAGTTGGCGGTGAGGCCCTCGCCGAGCTCGGTGCCGTCGGGGTCCTGGACGGTGACGACGAGCTCGTGGGGGGTGTTGGTCTCGTGCCAGGCGACGTCGATGCCAAGCCCGATCGAGAAGGACCTCTCGTGCGGCAGCTCGGGGAGGCGGAGGACGTTCCAGCCGCCGCCGGTCAGGTAGAGCTTGCCGTTGACGGCCTCGCTGTGGTCGCAGAGGAGGAGGAAGCCGATGTTCACGGTCCCCCGCCCTCGGCGTAGGGGATCACCGGCAGGTCGGAGCGCAGTTCGACCTTGCCGCCCTTGCTGAACTGGAGGTCGATCGTCTCGTTCTTGCGGTAGGTGCCGAAGAGGCCGAGGTACATCGCCAGCCAGCGGCCGGTGCCGACCTTCTCCTTGACGATAGGGCGGTCGAAGACGATCTCGCCGCTTTCGATCCGGTAGGTCTCCCTGCCCTGCTCGACGCCGTTGATGAAGACGGTGAACGGCGGTTCGGCGCCCACCGGCAGCCGCACCCGCTCGCCGGCGGCGTAGCTGCCCTTGGGAATCTCGGTCTCGGTCCTAGCCATCGTTTTTCGCCTCCAGAGTCTCGCGCACCAGGTCGAACGGCGTGTCGTGGTGCGTCGGGTCGAGCTCCTCCCGCGTTACCCCGCCCTTGTAGGGCACGAACGTCCCGTCACCCCGCACGTCGATCCCAGCTACCGATTTCTTGAACAGCCCACCGCCGCTCAGCTGCAGGCGAGCGTGAACCTGCTCCCCCGGCCCGAAGTCCCGCAGCGACTGCACCGGCCGCACCGGTCCCTCGGCCCGAATCGCCAGAGCGCGCCCGCGCATCGCCGCCACCGCTTCATCCAGATTGGCGAACGACGCGTGGTCGACGTCCGAGCCGTGCCGGACGGTCAGCTTCCAGCCGGCCATTGCCGAAGGCGCTTTACGCGCCGCGACGAGGCCTTTTCGGCCTGCGCGCCGGTGGGCCGATGATTTTCTCCGGCCCCTCACGCCCCTCGATCGGGACGTAGTCAAGCTCTCGCGCCCCGGTGTAGATCTGCCGCGGCCGGGCGATTTTCTTCTCCGGGTCTTCCTGCATCTCCATCCACTGCGCGACCCAGCCGGCGGTGCGGGGGATGGCGAAGATCACCGTGAACATGTCGGTCGGGATCTCCATCGCCTCATAGATGATCCCCGAGTAGAAGTCGACGTTCGGGTAGAGCTTGCGGGAGGTGAAGTACTCGTCGTCGAGCGCGCGTTTCTCCAGCTCGCGGGCGATCTCGACCAGCGGGTTGTAGGCGGTCACCTCGAAGACCTCGTCGAGGTGCTGCTGGATGATCCGCGCCCGCGGGTCGTAGTTCTTGTAGACCCGGTGGCCGAAGCCCATCAGTTTCTCCTCGCGCTGCTTCACCCGCTCGAGGAAGTCGGGGATGTTCTCCGGCGACTCGATCCGCCGCAGCATCCGCAGCACCGCCTCGTTGGCGCCGCCGTGCAGCGGCCCGTAGAGCGCCGCGACCCCGGCCGCCACCGCCGAGTAGGGATCGACGTCGGAGGAGCCGACCCCGCGCACCGCGTTGGTCGAGCAGTTCTGTTCGTGGTCGGCGTGGAGGATGAAGAGGACGTCGAGGACCTTGGCCAGCGCCTCCTTGGGGATGTGCCGGTCTTCGGTCTTCTTGAACATCATCGAGAGGAAGTTCTGGGCGTAGTTGAGCTCGTTGTCCGGATAGACGTAGGGGAGACCCATGTTGTGGCGGTAGGAGAACGCGGCGAGGGTCGGCACCTTGGCGATCAGCCGCACCGCGGCCATGTAGCGCTCTTCGGGGTCGTCGATCTGCTTCGCGTCCGGGTAGAAGGTCGAGAGCGCGCCGACGCCGGCGAGCAGCATCCCCATCGGGTGGGCGTCGTAGCGGAAGCCCTCGAAGAAGTGCTTCAGGTCCTCGTGGACGAAGGTGTGGTGGGTGATGTCGAAGACCCAGCGGTCGAGCTGCGGCGCGGTGGGCAGCTCGCCGAAGATCAGCAGGTAGGCGACCTCGAGGAAGGTCGATTTCTCGCAGAGCTGCGCGATCGAGTAGCCGCGGTGTTCGAGGATCCCGGCGGCGCCGTCGATGTAGGTGACCGAGGAGCGACAGGAGGCGGTGTTGGTGAAGGCCGGGTCGTAGGCCATCATCCCGAATTCGTCCTCGTCGACTTTGACCTGCCGCAGGTCCATCGCCCGCACCGTGCCGTCGGAGATCGGCACCTCGTAGGTCTTGCCGGTGCGGTTGTCGGTGATCGTCAGCGAGTCGGTGGCCATGGGGCGGCGCCCATTCTGTCACTTCGCTGAGATCGGCTGTTAAGAGGGTGAGGCGCTCTCGAACTGCGTCATCGAGCGCAGCTCCTCGAAGCGCGCGTCGATCTCCTCACGCGTCAGCCGCGAGACCCGCTCGGTCCCGAACTCCTCGACGTTGAAGGAGGCGAGGACGGTGCCGTAGCCCATCGCCCGCCGCAGCTCGGCGTCGTGCAGATCGCCCTCGACGCTGTCGAGGTAGCCGAAGAAGCCGCCGGCGAAGCTGTCGCCGGCGCCGGTCGGGTCGCGCACGTCCTCGAGCGGGAAGCCGGGGAGGGCGAAGAAGCCGCTCTCGGTGAAGAGCGCCGCGCCGTACTCGCCCTGCTTGGCGATCACCGCGCGCGGTCCCATGTCCATCACCGCGCGGGCGGCGCGGGCGAGGTTCGACTCGCCGGTCAGCATGCGGATCTCGGCGTCGTTGACGACGAGGCAGTCGACCTCGGCGATCGCCGCGCTGAGCGAGTCCTTGGCCGTTTCGATCCAGAGGTTCATCGAGTCGAGGCCGCTGAGCCGGGCGCCGCCGCACTGGGCGCGCACCTGGCGCTGCAGGTCGGGCTGGATGTTGGCGAGGAAGAGGGTGTCGGCATTTTTGGATGCCGCCGAGAGCTTCGGCTCGAACTCGGCGAAGACGCCGAGCTGGGTGTCCTCGGTGTGAGCGACGTTGAGGTCGTACTCGTAGCGGCCGCGCCAGAAGAAGCTCTTGCCGCCGGGGACCCGCTCGACGTCCTCGGTGAGGATCCCGCGCCCTTCCAGCACCTCGAACTGCTCGGCGCCGAAGTCGTCGCCGACCGGGCCGACCGGCCGCACCTCGGTGAAGAAGCTGGCGGCGAGGGAGAAGTGGACGGCGGCGCCGCCGAGCATCCGCTCGCGCTCCCCGAATGGGGTCTTGACCGCGTCGAAGGCGATTGATCCGACAACCGTGAGTGCCATGCGGGGGGCAGCCTAGTAGGGATCGGTCGAACCCGCCTAATCGAGGTGACCGCGCGAGCGGCGGTCGCCCTGCGAGACTCAGCGACCGATGAAAGCCATCCAGATCGAGGAGTTCGGCGGACCCGAGGTATTGCGGCACGTCGAGGTCCCGGACCCCAGCCCCAAGCTCTCCGAGGTCGTGGTCAACGTCAAGCGCAGCGGCGTCAACTTCGCCGACACCCACGCCTCCCGCAACGATTACCTTGCCGAGCAGACCCTGCCGCTGATCCCCGGCGCCGAGGTCAGCGGCCAGCTCTCCGACGGCCGCCGCGTCGTCGCCCTGCTGGGCAGCGGCGGCTACGCCGAGCAGGTCGCGGTGGCGAAATCGCAGCTGATCGAGCTGCCGGACGGGGTCGACTACGACCAGGCTGCCGGCGGCCTCCTGCAGGGCCTGACCGCGATGGCATTGGTCCACCGCTGCGCCCGGATCGAGCCGGGGGAGACGATCGTTGTCGAGGCCGCCGCGGGCGGGACCGGCAGCCTCTCGGTGCAGCTGGCCAAGAGCGCCGGCGCCAAGGTGATCGGCCTTGCTTCCAGCGAGGAGAAGCGCGAGATGGTGCGGGGCCTCGGTGCCGACGCCTGCGTCGACTCCCGCGCCGAGGATCTCGGCGAGGCGATCCGCGAGGCCAACGACGGCAACCGCGTCGACGCCGTCCTGCATATGAGCGGCGGCGAGGCCTTCGACGCCGAGATGGGAGTGCTGGCGCCGCTGGGGCGGATGGTCGTCTTCGGAATCGCCTCGCGCGAACAGCGGGAAATCTCCACCGCGGCGCTGCTGCGCGGCTCCAAGGCGGTGATCGGCTTCTGGCTCGCCCACCTGCTGATGCGGCCGGACCTGCTGGGTCCGATGATTCGCGATCTGCTGGCGGCCATCGCCGGAGACGAGCTGACGGTTACGATCGGAGAGGTCTACCCCCTGTCGGAAGCGGCGCGGGCGCACGAAGACCTGATTGCCCGCCGCACCAGCGGCAAGCTCCTCTTGGACCCCAGTAAGTGACCGCACCTAAGTGAACTTCAAAGAACTAGGCCTCTCGCCCGACATCCAGCAGGCTCTGGACGAGCTCGGCTACGAGGATCCGACCGCGATCCAGGAACAGGCGATCCCGGAGCTGCTCGGCGGCCACGACGTGATCGGCCAGGCGCAGACCGGGACCGGCAAGACGGCGGCCTTTGGGCTGCCGCTGCTGCAGTACCTCGATCCCGCCAACGAAGAGGTGCAGGCGATCGTGATGACGCCGACGCGGGAGCTCTGCATCCAGGTGACGCAGGCGCTGCGTGCCTACGCCGAGCATCTCGACATCGAGATCGTCGCCGTCTTCGGCGGCGCCCCGATCCGCTCGCAGCAGTCGCAGCTGCGTTCCGGCGCCCACGTCGTCGTCGCCACCGTCGGGCGGATGATGGATCTGATGTCGCGCCGTTCGCTGGTCCTCACCTCGGCCCGCTACGTCGTCCTCGACGAGGCCGACGAGATGCTCGACCTCGGCTTCATCGAGGACGTCGAGAAGATCCTGCGGATGTGCCCGAGCGGTCGCCAGACGGCGCTCTTCTCGGCGACGATGCCGCCGCCGATCCAGAAGCTCGCCGAGGGCTACATGTACGACCCGACGACGATCAGCATCACCCCGGAGACGCTGACCGTCGACAAGATCCAGCAGGCCTACGTCGAGGTC
>DATFQO010000021.1:0-9118 GCA_035264245.1 Solirubrobacterales bacterium | reverse complement strand
AACAAGATCCTGCTCAGCTCGGGCCAGATCTCCCCCAACGTCAAGAACGCGGTGGTCTCGATCGAGGACGCCCGCTTCTACGAGCACAACGGCGTCGACTTCGAGGGCATCGGCCGCGCCCTCGTCAAAGACATCCTCAGCGCCAGCGCCGCCCAGGGCGCCTCGACGATCACCCAGCAGTTCGTCAAGAACGCGCTCGAAGCCCAGGGCGACCGCTCGCTCTTCGTCAAGTTCAAGGAGGCGGCGCTGGCCTACCGGCTGGAGCGCCACTGGAGCAAGGACAAGATCCTCACCGAGTACCTCAACACCGTCTACTTCGGCGAGGGCGCCTACGGAATAGAGGCGGCCGCCCGCACCTACTTCGGCTACGCCCACCCCGGCTGCGGGACCGAAACCGAACCCTGCGCCACCGTGCTCGAGCCCTGGGAGGCGGCGCTGCTGGCCGGAATCATCCAGTCGCCCTCGGCCTACGATCCGAAGGTCTTCCCGGAAAACGCGATCGGCCGCCGCAACGTCGTGCTCGAACGGATGGCCGAACAGGGCTACATCTCCGAAGACCAGCTGCGGGAAGGACAGGAGCACGCGCTGCCGCCCCCGGAGAGCATCGAACCGCCGAGCATCGACTCCCGCGCCCCCTACTTCACCGCCTACCTGCGCCAGCAGCTGGTCGAACGCTACGGCGCCTCGAAAGCCTTCTTCGGCGGGCTCGAAGTCAAGGCGACGCTCGACCTGCGGCTGCAGGAAGCCGCCGAAGAAGCGGTCAGCTCCTACCTCGGCTACTCGCCGGCGACCGCCTCGGTGGTGGTGATCGACAACCACAACGCCGGGATCAAGGCGATGGTCGGCGGCCCCGACTTCGACACCAGGCCCTTCAACCTGGCGACGCAGGGGCACCGCCAGCCGGGCTCCTCGATCAAGCCCTTCACCCTGATCACCGCCCTTGAAGAGGGGATCTCGCCCTACACCGTCTATCCCTCCGAACAGCGCACCTTCTACTTCGGCAAGAAGGGCAAGGAAGCGTTCGAAGTCAGCAACGACGAGGATTCCTACCTCGGCTCCTGCGACATCGTCTGCGCGACCACCTACTCGGACAACTCGATCTACGCCGCACTCGCGCTGGAAGGCCTGCAGGGCAAGACGGTCCACGACCGCACCAGCTCGATCGCCGGGACGATCCACAAGGCCGGCTACGAGGACCCGATCTCGACCAACCCGGCGATGGTCCTCGGCGGCCTGGCCGAAGGCGTGACCCCGCTCGGCTGGGCCTACGCCTACAGCACGATCGGCAACAACGGCGACCGGGTCAGCGGCAAGCTCGCCCCGCGGCCTGGCGACAGCCCCGTCTCCTTCACCCAGGTCACCAACGACGACGGCGAGACGATCAAGGGCGGCGACAACGACACCCTCCACGACCAGGTCTTCGACCAGGAAAAGGTCGAAGAAGCGAAGGGCATCCTCGAAACCGTCGTCTCCGGCGGCACCGGCACCAACGCCCAGATCGGCGCCGAAGGCCAGTGGGGCAAGACGGGGACGACCGAGAACAACGGCGACGCCTGGTTCTGCGGCGGCATCGCCGACGAAGTCACCGCCTGCGTCTGGGTCGGCTACCCGGACACGACGACGGCGATGACGACGCTCTACAACGGCGGCCCGGTCATGGGCGGAACCTTCCCGGCCCTGATCTGGGCCCGGGTGATCTCGGCCTGGCAGGACATCCAGGCCGAACACGCCGCTGAAAAGGCCGCGCGCAAGGCTGCCAAGGACGCCGGCGAAGACCCCGAAGCGGGCGAAACCGAAAGCTACGAAGCGCCGGAAAGCGAAGAAGTCGAATCGACGCCGGAACCCGAAGTGGTCGAACCGGCGCCGGAAACCGAAGTCGCGCCCGAAGGCGAAGCGGAAGCCGCGCCCGAAGAAGCCACGCCGGAAGCGACTCCCGAAGCCGCGCCCGAATCGGGCGGTGGCGGCGGCGTCACCGCCGGATAGCAGCGGCTAGGCCTCAGGCCGCGGTCGCGAGACGTAGGGGCTGCCGGCGGCGCTGAAGCGCCAGGGGCGGTCAACCGCTTTGGTGATGCCGATCCGGGGGCCGGCGACGATGGGTGGCGGACCCCCTCCAGGAGCGGTAAGCAGGAAGGGCTCCCTGCTCAGGTCCGCCTCGTTGTCGCCGAGGGTCACTCCCAGCGCCTCGGTCAGCTTGCCGGGGCCCGAGCAGAGGTCGAGGTCGGGCTTGCCGCCCCGGCGCGCCCGCATCTCCTCCAACCCGTGAATCGGCTCCAGGGCGCGGATCAGGACGGCGGCAGCCTCTCCCTCGGGTTCGGCGACGGCGTTCAGCAGGCTGTGGATCCCGTAGGAGAGGTAGACGTAGGCGCGGCCGGGTGGGCCGAAGAGGACCCGGGTGCGCTCGGTCAGGCCGACGTAAGCGTGGCAGGCGGGGTCGTCGGCCTCGTAGCTCTCGGTCTCGACGACGATGCCGCCGCGGCCTTCGTAGAGGAGCGTGCAGCCGATCAGCTCGCGGGCGACCTCGTGAACCGAGCGGTCGAAGAAATCAGCCCCCAACGGCTCTGCGAGCCGTTGGGCCCGGCTGGGGGACTTCCGGTTCAGGCCCGCTCCTCGCGGGCCCGCGCTTGGACCGCGGCGAGCGTCTCCCGCGCCTCCTCGATCTGGCGGGCCAGGGGTGCCGAGCCGGTGCCGCCGGCGATCCGCTTCGACTCCAGCCAGCTGCTGCGCCGCAGGACCTCGTAGTAGGAGTCGTCGAGGTGCTCGGAGCGCTCGCGCAGCTCCTCGGGGGTCAACTCGGAGAGGCTTTTGCCGCGCTCGACCGCGTCGCGGACAAGTCCACCGACGACGCCGTGCGCCTCGCGGAAGGGGACCCCGCGGCGGACCAGCAGGTCGGCGACCTCGGTCGCTGCGAGCATCTCGTCGCCGGACGCCTCCTCCATCCGCTCGCGGTCGAACTCGATCTCATCGAACATCCCGGCGGTCGCGTCGAGCAGGGCCTCGATCGTGTCGATCGCGTCGAACAGGGGCTCCTTGTCCTCCTGCATGTCCTTGCCGTAGGTCAGCGGCAGCGCGTGCATCACTCCGAGCAGGGTCTGGTGGGCGGCGGCGACGCGCGGGCTCTTGGCCCGCAGCAGCTCGGCGGAGTCGGGGTTCTTCTTCTGGGGCATGATCGAGGAGCCCGAGGAGAAGGACTCGTCGAGCTCGCAGAAGCCGAACTCGCTGCTCGACCAGATGACGATTTCCGAGCCGAGGCGCGAGAGGTGCATCGCGCAGGTCGAGGCGGCCGCCAGGTAGTCGAGGACGAAGTCGCGGTTGGAGGAGCCGTCGATCGAGTTGTGGCTGACGTGGGCGAAGCCGAGGTCGCCGGCGACCGCGTCGCGGTCGATCTCCCAGTTGACGCCGGCAAGGGCGCCGGAGCCGAGCGGCATCACGCTGGCGCTGTCGAGCGCGAACTGGAAGCGCAGCACGTCGCGGGCGAGCATCCAGAAGTAGGCGAGCAGGTGGTGGCCGAGGTAGACCGGCTGGGCGCGCTGCAGGTGGGTGTAGCCGGGCATCGTCCAGTCCTTGTGGGTCTCGGCCTGGGCGAGCAGGCGCTCCATCGCCGCGCCGCAGAGCTCGATCGCGCGCAGCGAGTGGGCCTGGACGACCATCGCCACGTCGGTCGCGACCTGGTCGTTGCGCGAGCGGCCGGTGTGGAGCTTGCCGGCAAGGGGGCCGATCTCCTCGCCGAGCAGCCGCTCGATCGCCATGTGGATGTCCTCGTCGGCGGGCTCGAACTCGAAGCCGTGCTCGGCCATCCGGGCGCGGACGCGGTCGAGGCCGGCCTCGATCTGGGAGAGCTCGTCCTCGCTGAGGACGCCGATCCCGCAGAGGCCGCGGGCGTGGGCCTTCGACTGTTCGATGTCGTACGGCGCCAACCAGGCGTCGAAGGCCAGCGAGCGGTTGAGGCGCCAGAAGCGCGGGTCGGGGTCTTTGCGGAAGCGTCCCATGGGCGGGCGATTATGCCGTCTGCGGCGATTGGCGGGACCTGCGTATGCGATCTGGCGAGCGCCGGACCAAGCGGGGCAAGGACGCAGGGAGGCCGAATAGCAGCGCTATTTGGCCGACTGAGGACGCCGCACCGCGCAGTGTCCGCCGCCGCCAGGCGCGTGCGCAGGTCCCGCCGAGCGCCGCCTAGCCCTGGCCGAGGGCCGCGGCGAGCTCCTGGCAGACGCGCTCCACCTGCTCCTCGCCCATCGCCGGGAAGAACGGCAGCGCCAGCGAGTCGGCGGCGGCGGCTTCGGCGACCGGGAACTGGCCCTCGCGATAGCCGAGCTGACGCAGGTGCGGGAAGAGGTGGATGCAGGGCAAGTAGGCCTTGGAGGCGACCCCGCGCTCGGCGAGGCGGGCGATGACGCCGTCGCGGTCGCCCCCTTGCGGTAGGCGCACCGTGTAGACGAACCAGCTGCGGACCTCGGGACCGCGGGCGGCGACCGGCGTCCGCAGTCCCTCGATCGAGGCGAGCCGCTCCTCGTACATCCCGGCGACGCGCGCCCGGCGCTCGAGCAGCGAGTCGAGCTTCTCGACCTGGGCGACGCCCAGCGCTGCGGCGAGGTCGGAGAGGCGGTAGTTGAAGCCGAGGCGGTCGTGGTCGAGCCAGCCCATGTCGACGGCGCGGCCCTGGTTGCGCTCGGAGCGCAGGCGGGCGGCCTCATCGGGATCGCGGGGAACGATCATCCCCCCCTCCCCCGTCGTCATCTGCTTGTTGGCGTAGAAGGCGAAGGTGGCGAGGTTGCCGCGGGCGCCGACCCTGCGGTCCTCGGAATCGACCGCGCCGAGCGCCTCGCAGGCGTCCTCGAGGATCCCGAGCCCGTGCCTGCCGGCGAGCGCCTCCAGATCCGGCATCGGCGCGGGGAAGCCGAAGATGTGGACCGGGAGCAGGCCGACGGTGCGCTCGGCGACCGCCGCCGCCGCGGCCTCCGGGTCGAGGTCGAGCGTCTCCTCCTCGACGTCGGCGAAGACCGGACGCGCGCCCTCGTAGAGCAGGCAGTTGGCCGATGCGACGAAGCTGAAGGGGCTGGTCACCACCTCGTCCCCCTCCCCCCAGCCGAGCATCCGCACCCCGAGGTGGAGCGCGGTCGTGCCGCTAGAGGTCATCACCGCGTCGTCGACCCCGAGCCAGGCGGCGAACTCGCGCTCGAAGCGCTCGCCCATGTCACCCAGTGAGAGCTGTCCGGACCGGAGAACCTCCAAGACCAACTCCTCCTCGCGGGAGCCAAGATCCGGCTTGGCGAGAGGAATCTGTTGATTGTGAGTCACTGGAAGGCGTACTCCAGCGAGTCGACCAGCGCCTCCCAGGAGGCCTCGATGATGTTCTCCGAGACGCCCGTCGTCCCCCATTCGCGCTCGTCGTCGGCGGAGTCGAGCAGGACGCGGGTGACGGCGCCGGTGCCGTGGGCTTCGTCGAGGATCCGCACCTTGTAGTTGGTCAGCTCGACGTCGGCGAGGTGCGGGTAGCGGTCGGCGATCGCACCCCGCAGCGCCTTGTCGAGCGCGTTGACCGGCCCGTTGCCCTCGGCCGCCTGGAAGTAGCGCTTGCCGTCGACCTCGACTTTGATCGTCGCCTCGGTCGTGACCTCGCCGTCGGCGTGCTTTTCGACCACGACACGGAAGCTTTCGAGCTTGAAGAGCCGCTTGTATGTGCCGGCCTCGCGCCGCAGCAGCAGCTCGAAGCTGGCTGGAGCCGCCTCGTAGTGGTAGCCGCGGTGCTCGCGCTCCTTCAGCCGCTGCACGGCCCGGGTCGCCGCCTCGTCGTCGAGCTCGATGCCGGCGTGCTCGGCCTGGCTGCGGATCGTCGCCTTGCCCGCCAGCTCGGAGGCGACGATGTCGCGCTCGTTGCCGACCTCGACCGGGTCGAGGTGCTCGAAGGTGCTGGCGTCGGCGGCGACACCGGCGGCGTGCATCCCCGCCTTGTGGGCGAAGGCGTTGCGGCCGACGTAGGGGCGGTCGGGGTCCGGAGTCAGGTTGCAGAGCTCGTCCAGGTAATGCGAGGTAGAGGTCAAGCTCGCGAGCTGCTCGGGAGCTACGACCTCGTAGCCCATCTTCAGCTGCAGCGCCGGCAGGATCGTGGCGAGGTTGGCGTTGCCGCAGCGCTCGCCGTAGCCGTTGACGCAGCCCTGCACGAGGCGCGCGCCGGCTTCGACCGCCGCCAGCGAGTTCGCCACCCCGCAGCCGGAGTCGTCGTGGGTGTGGATCCCGACCTCGATGCCCTCGCCGAGGGCCGCGACCACGGCCGCGGTAGCCGCGGCGACGTCGCTCGGCAGGCTGCCGCCGTTGGTGTCGCAGAGAGTGACGTTTTCGGCGCCGGCGCCGGCCGCTGCCGCCACGCACTCCAGCGCGTAAGCGCTGTCTTCGCGGTAGCCGTCGAAGAAGTGCTCGGCGTCGAAGATCGCCCGCTTGCCCCGCTCACGGCAGAAGGCGATCGAGTCGGCGATCATCGCCAGGTTCTCCTCGCGGCTGACGCGGATCACCTTCTCGACGTGGAGCGGCGAGCTCTTGCCGACCAGGCATACGGCGGGGGCGAACGAGGTGGTCAGCACCGCCAGCGCCTCGTCCTCGGCGGCGGCGCGGTCGCGCCGGCGGGTCATCCCGAAGGCGACGAAGATCGCGTTCTCCAGCTCGACCTCGGCGAGCCGCTCGAAGAGCTCGGCTTCCTTCGGGTTGCTGCTCGGGAATCCGGCCTCGATGAAGTGCGCGCCGAGCGCGTCCAGGGCCTGGGCGACCTTGAGCTTCTCGCCGACCGAGAGCGACATGCCACGGCCGCCCATCCCGTCGCGCAAGGTGGTGTCGTAGAGCTTCACCTGTTCCATCTGCTTACTGCCTTTCGAGTCGAAGAAGATCGGGTGGGCCGATGGCCCCGGTGCGCGGCGGTGCCGCGCCGGCCGCTAGGCGGCAGGGGTAATTCGCCCGATCGACTCCGAGTCGGAGCCCGACGCGGCAGGGGTCTCGACGAAGTCGAGCCACTCCAGGTACTCCTCGGCCTTGCCGCAGAGCGCGTCTTCGAACTTGGCCTGCACCTGACGCGTGATCTCGCCCGGTCCGCCGAGGGGGTGGTCGTCGATCTCGCGCACCGGCACCAGCTCGGCGGCGGTCCCGGTGAGGAAGACCTCCTCGGCCAGGTAGAGCTCGGCGCGGGCGATGTCGCGCTCGACCACGGTGAAGCCAAGATCGCGGGCGATCTGGATCACCGACTTGCGGTTGATCCCGTCGAGGATCGAGGCGACCTGCGGCGGGGTGACGATCTGGTCGTCGCGGACGACGAAGATGTTCTCACCCGATCCCTCGCAGACGAAGCCGCGTTCGTCGAGCAGGATCGCCTCGTCGTAGCCGGCGTTGGTCGACTCGGTCTTGGCGAGGATCGAATTGAGGTAGGAGCCCGAGGCCTTGGCGTGCGGGATCGAGCCACCGGGGCTGATCCGGCGCCAGCTCGAGACCTTGGCGCGGATGCCGCCGTTCTTGCTCTCCTCGCCGAGGTAGGCGCCCCAGGGGAAGGCGGCGATGATCACGTCGACCGGGGCGTCTTTGGCGTAAAGGCCGAGGCTGCCGTAGCCGCGATAGGCGAGCGGGCGGATGTAGGCGGAGCGAAGGTCGTTGCGGCGCAGCAGCTCGTGCGTCGCCTGGCGCAATTCCTCCGCCGAATACGGCAGCTCCAGGTAGTAGAGCTCGGCCGACTTCTCCAGCCGGTCGAGGTGGTCCTGGTGGCGGAAGATCGCCGGCCCGCGCGAGGTCTCGTAGCAGCGGATGCCCTCGAAGACGCCGGTCCCGTAGTGCAGCCCATGGCTCAGCACGTGGGTTTGCGCGTCCTCCCAGGGGACGAGCTCGCCGTTCCGCCAAATCAAATCGACCGGATCCATGTTTGGGAAGTATGCCCGATCAAAGGAAGGGCTTCAGCCAAGCGGCCGCGAATGACGCCCAGAACCCGAAACCAGAGGAGTGAGTAGATGCGCATCCCCCGTCCTCAGCTCAACTACGCCAACGTGATCGCGACGATCGCGCTGTTCGTCGCCCTTGGCGGCGCCGCGATCGCCGCCGGCCTGCCGAAGAACAGCGTCGGCACGAACCAGCTCAAGCGCGGCGCCGTCTCGGCGGCGAAACTGAAGCGCGGCGCCGTGACCAGCGGCAAGATCGCCCCAAAGGCCGTCACCGCCGGCAAGCTCGGCGCCAACGCGGTCCTGCCTGGCAACCTCGGCAACGGGATCATCACCACCAGCAAGATCTCCGACAGCGCAGTGATCGCCAGCAAGATCAAAAACGGCGCCGTCACCACCAACAAACTGAACAACGGCGCCGTGACCTCGGCCAAGCTCAACGATGAGGCGGTCAACAGCGCGAAACTCGGCAATGGCTCCGTGAGCTTCGCGAAACTGAACAAAGGCGTCGTCGGGCAGCTTCAAACGGGACAGCTCGAAAGCGGCCAGACGCAGCGCGGGGCCTTCAACCTCGGGGCCGGCGGGACCAAAACCGAAGCGGGCGACGAGGCGCAGGGCGTGGTCAGCTTCCAGTTCCCGCTGCCGAAACCCCCCTCGACGCCGGCAACGGTCCTGCAAATAGGACAGTCCAGCGCCAATTGCCCCGGCCTCGGTTCGGACAACCAGACTCCACAGGCGGCGCCAGGCCAGATCTGCGTCTACATCACCGGCTGGCACAACATCGACCCAAGCGCCAACCCCCTCACCACGCTGATCGATTCCCGGGTGGGGTTCGGGCTCTCGCTGAACGCCCGCGATGCCGGCCAAGCCTTCCAGGCCTACGGCTACTGGGCGGCGACCGCTTCGTAGCGCCAGGCCCTGCGGCGGTTCTAGAGCGCCTCTAGGACCGCCGCGGTCATCTCCCGCGTCCCGACCTCGGTCTCCGGGGCGGGGCGCTCGCTGGTCGGCGGCTGGATCACGGTGTTGGAGGCGAGGTCGGGGGTGCGGAGGCCGCGCTCGAGCACGGCGTCGACGGCGGCCTCTATGCGGGCGGCATCGTCGGCCCGCCCGAGGCCGTGGCGCAGCATCATCGCCGCCGAGAGGAAGGTGGCGAGCGGGTTGGCGCTCCCCTTGCCGGCGATGTCGGGGGCGGAGCCGTGGACCGGCTCGAAGAG
>DATFQO010000020.1:0-11154 GCA_035264245.1 Solirubrobacterales bacterium | reverse complement strand
GGCGGCCTCTATGCGGGCGGCATCGTCGGCCCGCCCGAGGCCGTGGCGCAGCATCATCGCCGCCGAGAGGAAGGTGGCGAGCGGGTTGGCGCTCCCCTTGCCGGCGATGTCGGGGGCGGAGCCGTGGACCGGCTCGAAGAGCCCGGGCGCGCCCTCGGCGCCGAGGCTGGCGGAGGGCAGCATCCCGAGCGAGCCGGTCAGCATCGCCGCCTCGTCGCTGAGGATGTCGCCGAAGAGGTTCTCGGCGAGGACGACGTCGAAGTCGGCGGGGTGGGAGACGAGCTGCATCGCCGCGTTGTCGACCAGGAGGTGTTCGAGCTCGACGTCGCTGTACTCGGTGGCGACGTTGCCGACCACCTCGCGCCAGAGGCGGGAGGTCTCGAGCACGTTGGCCTTGTCGACCGAGGTGACCTTGGCCTTGCGGCCGGAGCCCTCGCTGCGGTGCCGGGCGGCGTCGAAGGCGGTGCGGGCGATGCGGTCGATCTCACGGACCGAGTACTCGCAGGTGTCGTGGGCGACGTCGCCGTCGCGGCCGGAGTCGCCGAAGTAGATGCCGCCGGTGAGCTCGCGGACGACGAGCAGATCGGTGCCGGCGATCCGCTCCTCACGCAGGGGGCTGGCGCCGACCAGGGCCGGGCTGGGCCGGACCGGGCGCAGGTTGGCGTAGAGACCCATCCCCTTGCGCAGGCCGAGCAGGCCCTGCTCGGGGCGCGGCGCGTCGGGGTCGGTGGTGTCCCACTTGGGGCCGCCGACGGCGCCGAGCAGGACGGCGTCGGCGCCCTTGCAGGCGGTGAGCACCTCGTCGGTGAGGGCGGTGCCGTGCTCGTCGATCGAGCAGCCGCCCATCAGCTGCTCGTCGTAGCTGAACTCGCCGAGGGCGTCGAGCACCTCGCGGGTGGCGGCGACGATCTCGGGGCCGATCCCATCGCCGGCGAGGACGACTATGCGCGGGGCATCGCTCATCGGCGCCGCACTCTATGCGTCATCAGGCGGCGACGGCCTCGATGTTGAGGCGCACGTAATCGAGGACGAAGGGCTCCGGGTGCCGGGCGAGAACCGCTTCGGCGAAAGGCTGGCGCTTCTCCTCGGGCAGCTGGTCGAGGATCGGCCCGAGCGTGACGGTGGAAATGAACTCCAGCGGCCGCGAGGGCTGGACCGGCTTCGGCTGCAGCCAGCAGCGGACCTTGGCGAAACCGGCGGCAGCGAGGCGCGCCTCGGTCTCCTCCGGGGTCGCGAAGTTCCAGATCGCCTTGCCCCCACCCAGGTGCTGCCCGTACTCGGGGTCGGCGGCCACCGCGGCGATCGCCAGGGTGTGGTCGGCGACGTTGCCGTGGCCGCCGCACTGGGCGACGAAGCGGCCGCCCGGCTTCAGGGCGGCGCGCAGTCGCTGGAAGAGGCGGTCGTGGTCCGGGATCCAGTGCAGAGTCGCGGTCGAGAAGACGAGGTCGACTGGCCCGGGCAGCTCCAGCTCGACCAGGTCGGCGACGAGGTACTCGGAGCGGTCGCCGAGCCGCTCCTTCGCCTTCTCGACCATCGCCTCGGAGCCGTCGACGGCGGTCACCCGGCCATCTGGGAGCCGGTCGGCGAGCTCGGCGGTGACGCGGCCCGAGCCGCAGCCGGCGTCGACGGCGACCTCGTCCCCGCGCAGGTCGAGCCGCTCCAGCACCTCCATTCCCCACTCGAACTGCGGGTCGGAGACAGCGTCGTAGGTCTCGGCGTCCCACTCGCGGGCGCCGGTGTTCATCGGCTCGGAGAACTCATCGCCCATGGGGCTCCCTTCCAGCTACAGGCTGGTCGTGACCGGCCCCAGCGAGGTCGCCGGGCCTGCCTCGAACGTGTCGATCGCGCCGTCGTTTTCCAGCGTGATGCCGATGTCGTCCAAGCCGTTCAGGAGGCGGTTCTTGACCTCGTGCTCGATCTGGAACTGGAAGACGCCGGCGGCGCAGTTGACGGTCTCGTCGTCGAGGTCGATGCGCGCCTCCCCCGCCTGGGCGACGACCTTGCAGTGCGCCTCGTCGAGGATCGCCGGCAGCAGCCCGACCTTGGTGCAGTTCGAGTAGAAGATGTCGGCGAAGGACGGGGCCAGGATCGCCTGGAAGCCGAAGTCCTCCAGCGCCCAAGGGGCATGCTCGCGGGAGGAGCCGCAGCCGAAGTTGGCCCCGGTGACGAGGATCGGGTTCGGCTCCAGATTTATCTCGCCGTCGCGGATCCAGTCGTAGAAGAGGAACTCGCCGAAGCCGGTCCGCTCGACCCGCTTGAGGAACTGCTTGGGGATGATCTGGTCGGTGTCGACGTCGCTGCGGTCCAGCACCGACACCTTGCCTTCGATCACGTCTACCGGTCTCATCTTCAGCTCCAATCCCTGATGTCGACGAAGTGGCCCTCGACCGCCGCCGCGGCGGCCATTTTGGGGCTGACCAGGTGGGTGCGCCCGCCCTTGCCCTGGCGCCCCTCGAAGTTGCGGTTCGAGGTCGAGGCGCAGCGCTCGCCCTCGTCAAGGGTGTCCGGGTTCATCCCCAGGCACATCGAGCAGCCGGCGACGCGCCAGTCGAAGCCGGCGCTCTCGAAGACCTCGTCGAGACCCTCTTCCTCAGCCGCCTTCTTCACCTGCTGGGAGCCGGGGACGACCATCGCGCTGACGCCGCTGGCGACCCTGCGGCCCTCGACGATCGCCGCGGCCTCCCGCAGATCCTCGATCCGCGAGTTGGTGCAGGAGCCGATGAAGATGCGTTCGGGCGCGATCTCGGTCATCGGCGTGCCGGCCTCCAGGCCCATGTATGCGAGGGCGCGCTCGGCCGCTTCGCGGTCGGCGGGGGCCTCCAGCCGGGCCGGGTCCGGGACGCTGTCGGTGACCTCGACGACCTGGCCGGGGTTGGTGCCCCAGGTGACCATCGGCGAGATCGCCGAGGCGTCGACCTCGATCTCGGTGTCGAAGCTGGCGTCCGGGTCGGTCGGCAGCTCGCGCCAGCGGGCCATCGCCGCGGCGAAGTCGCCGGGGGCGGCCGGGCGGTCCTTGACCCACTCGAAGGTGGTCTCGTCGGGGGCGATCATCCCGGCGCGGCCGCCGCCCTCGATCGTCATGTTGCAGATCGTCATCCGTCCCGGCATCGAGAGGGCCTCGATCGCGGGGCCGGCGTACTCGACCGCGTATCCCGTCATGCCGCCGGTGCCGAGGCGGCCGATCGTCGCCAGGATCAGGTCCTTCGGCGTGACCCCGTGGCGCAGCTCGCCGGAGTAGCTGATCCGCATCGTCTTCGGCCGTTTCTGGACCAGGCACTGGGTCGCCAGCACGTGCTCGACCTCGGAGGTGCCGATCCCGAAGGCCAGCGATCCGAAGGCGCCGTGGGTGGAGGTGTGGCTGTCGCCGCAGACGATCGTCATCCCCGGCTGGGTGACGCCCAACTCCGGGCCGATCACGTGGACGATGCCCTGGCGGTCGGAGCCCAGCGAGTAGATCGGGATCCCGAACTCCTCGCAGTTGCGCTCCAGGGTTTCGACCTGGACGCGGGAGAGCTGGTCGGCGATCAGGCGCGCGGCCATCGTCCCGTCGGTCGGGGTGTTGTGGTCGGCGGTGGCGAGGGTCTTGTCGGGGCGGCGTACCTTGCGATCGGCCAGGCGGAGGCCGTCGAAGGCCTGCGGCGAGGTCACCTCGTGGACCAGGTGCAGGTCGATGTAGATCAACCCGGGCGAGACCTCGTGGGCCTCCCAGATCTTGTCGAACATGGTCTTGGGCATATGTGTCAGCTCCTCCTGAGGCCGGCGGCGATCACGGCGAGGAAGCGGGTCGCCTCCTGGCCTTCGTTCTCGAAGTGATGGGGAAGGTCGGCGTCGAAGGTGACGCTGTCGCCTGCGGCGAGCTCGTGGCGGGCGCCGTCGACGACCAGCGCCAGCGTCCCGGCGAGGACGACGGCGGTCTCGCGGCTGCCGGGCTCGTGCATCGGCGGGTCCTCGCGGCCGCCGGTGGTTGCGCCGGGATCGAGCACGTGCAGGGAGACGTCGGCGCGCTGGCCGGGCAGCGGCGGGGTCAGCTCCTCGAAGCGGTGCCCCCCGCGCTCGGAGTGGCGGCGGCCGGCGGCGCGGCTGATCGCGACATGCTGGCCCTCGTCGAGACGCAGCAGCTGCGAGAGCGTCAGCTCGAGGCCGACGGCGATCTTGGCGGCGACGGCCAGGGTCGGGCTGGTCTCACCGCGCTCGACCTGAGAGAGCATCGGCGCGCTGACCCCGGAGCGCTCGGCGAGGTCGCGCAGCGAGAGGCCCATCGCGTCGCGCAGCGCGCGGATGCGCGGCCCCACGGTGGGAGCGGGGTCTTTCGCGGCTTTGGCCGGAGAGTCTTGGCGCGCTGGCGACTTGGTCACAGTGGGGGCCATTGGTTGTACGTTATCACGGACGCTTGTAATAGGCCTGATCCGGGGGCCTCTTCGTACCGGGCCGCCGCAACCTCGACATGGCAGGTAGAGGTTGCGGCGGCCCGGCTCAGGCGGCTTTCTTACTCACGTCCCAGGGTCGGCATCGTTGAGCAGGGCTCGGAGGTCGGCGGCGATCGTCTCGGGTTCGTCGTCCAATTGGTTCCACGTCAGGCGGGTTACGCCGTATCCGGCCACTCTCAGGCGTCGATCGCGGGCGCGGTCTTCGCGGAAGGCGGTGCGGGTCTTGTGACCCTCCCAGCCGTCCAGTTCGACGATCTGGTGCTGGGCGGGCCAGAGGCAGTCGACCTGGAAGCGCTTTTCGCCGGTGAGGATCCAGTCGTTTAAGCGGGGACGTGGCAGCTCGTGCCGTCTGAGGAAGGGAGCGAATCGTTCCTCGAGGCGACTCTTGCGCTCGTCGATCGGTTCGTCCTTCAAGGCTTCAAGTGCCGCCTTCACCCTGCGGATGCCGCGTCGGCCCGGATAGCGCTCGACTAGGTCCCAGAGCGAGAGCTGGTCATGGAGCTCCCGAAATTCCGCCTCCCGTAGGAGTGCCTTCACCGAGTCCAGCGACTCGGTAGCGGCGAGATCGAAGATCGTCCGCGGCACGGTGGTCACCGGGATCCCGTCCTCGACGGTGACCTCATCGGCGGGCACCAGCGAGACATGACGGCGAATCGGATCCGAGGAGCGGGTGGGATGCGGAACGGTCACATCGATCCTCTCCCGTGCGCCCGACCGGATTCCCCAGAGAGCCGCAGCGGACCAATGACTCAAGACTGCTCCGGTTCCTGAGGTAAGCACAGCCCCCATCCATCGGCCCTCCCTTTGAATCAGCCGATGCCCCACCCGAAAGACGGCTGGGTAGAGAGGGTGAAGGCGCCCAGCGCGAACTCTTCGATCGATTGCGCCTTCCTTCATGCCCATCGCGAGCAACTGACTTCGCGACACGACCCCATGCTGGCGCTCCGCAATAGATGCGATCGCGGCATCTGGTCCACGAGGCCGCGCTGAGCGTCGATATTCGACGGTTTTCGCGGACTCGCTGGGCACCCGCCTACGGTGACGGGGGCGGACTCAAGTTTGGGACGCGGTTTGTGCCGGTTCTGAGCCAGAGCCCGCACGAAATCGGGCCGCACCGACCTCTACCTGCCGCAGAAGAGGTTGGTGCGGCCCGATTCCCTAAGCCGTTACGGACCCGGCGTGCGCTCCACTACCGCCTCGGCCGTCGCGGCCTCGGCCTCTCGCGTCGCCGCGCCTTCCAGGGCGTTGGACAGCGCGCGCACGTAGGCGCGGGCGCTTGCCTCTAGGATGTCGGTCGCTACGCCCTGGCCGGTCGCCAGGCGACCTGCCGCGCGCAGCATCACGGTCACCTCGCCGAGGGCGTCCTCTCCCCCGGTCACCGCCTCGACCGTGTACTGGGCCAGCTCGCACTCGGTCCCGGCCGCTGCCTGGATCGCGTGGAAGATCGCGTCGACCGGGCCGTCGCCGCTCGATTCACCGAGCGACTCCTCGCCCGAGGGCAGGGTCACGGCAACTTTCGCCACCGGCGGCCGGCGGGTACCCGCCTCGACCTCGAACCAGGCCAGCTCGTGGGCGTCGGAGCGCTCGCGCATCTCGTCGGAGACGATCGCCTCCAGGTCCAGCGCGGTCACCTGCTTCTTGCGGTCGGCGACCTCCTTGAAGGCCTTGAAGGCGTTGTTCAGCGCCTGGCCCTCGACCTTGAAGCCCAGCTGCTCCAGCGCGTCTTTCAGCGCGTGGCGGCCGGAGTGCTTGCCCAGCACGATCGAGTTCGACTCCAGGCCGACTTCGGTCGCGTCCATGATCTCGTAGGTGCTGCGCTCCTTCAGCACGCCGTCCTGGTGGATCCCGGACTCGTGCGCGAAGGCGTTGCGGCCGACGATCGCCTTGTTCGGCTGCACCGGGTAGCCGGTCAGGCGACTGACCATGCGGCTGGTGCGGGAGATCTCGCGGGTATTGATCCCGGTGCTCAGGCCATGCACGTCGCTGCGGACGCCGATCAGCATCGCGATCTCCTCCAGTGAGCAGTTGCCGGCCCGCTCGCCGATGCCGTTGATCGCGCACTCGACCTGTCGCGCCCCGGCCAGCACCCCGGCGTAGGAGTTGGCGACGGCCATCCCCAGGTCGTCATGGCAGTGGACCGACATCTCGACCTCGCGCAGCGCCGGTACCAGCTCGTACAGGCGCCGGAAGTAGTCGGCGTACTCCGCGGGCGTCGTGTAGCCGACGGTGTCGGGGATGTTGACGACGGTCGCGCCCTCCGCGACGGCGATCGCGCAGACTTCGGCGGTGAACTCGATGTCGGCGCGGGTCGCGTCCATCGGCGAGAACTCGACGTCCTCGCAGTAGCTCTTGGCTAGCGCCACCGCCGCCCGGGCCTGGCCCTTGACGTCCTCCCGGTCGGTCTGCAGCTGATGCTGGATGTGGATGTCGGAGGTGGAGATGAAGGTGTGGATGCGCGGGCGCCCCGCCTCCTTGATCGCCCCCCACGCCGCGTCGATGTCGGCTTTGTGGGTGCGGGCGAGGCCGCAGATCACCGGCCCCTCGACCTTGCGCGAGATCTCCTGCACTGCCTCGAAGTCGCCGGGCGAGGTGATCGGGAAGCCGGCCTCGATCACGTCGACCCCCAGGCGGGAGAGCTGCTGGGCGATCTCGACCTTCTCGGCGGTGTTCAGCGAGATCCCGGGCGACTGCTCGCCGTCTCGCAGGGTGGTGTCGAAGATGTGGACGCGGTTGGCGTCGGTGCTGGTGCTCTTGTCAGTCTGGGGTCCCATCGGACCTCTCCTTCTCTCTTTGAATCGAATGACCTATGTCTCTCGCGGCTATCGCGCCGCCCAGCGCTATTCCCCCCGAGGGGGGAGGAGAAGGAGTAGCGCGAGGCTGTCGAGCCGGAAGCTCATTCGACTCCAAACCTTAGCGTAGGCTCCGCGAATCGCAACCCCGCAGTCCACCGTCCCGGCCCAGAAAACGCCCTGGCTCGCCCTCGTCGCGATGGCGGTTGCCGTGGTCGTGATCGCCAACGACTTCTCGGCGATCAACGTCGCCCTGCCGACGATGGAGCAGGACTTCGGCACCACGGTGAACACGATCCAGTGGGTCGTCAACGCCTACGCGCTGACCTTCGGGGTGCTGATCGTCACCGGCGGCCGCCTCGCCGACATGTTCGGCCGCCGCAACGCCTTCTTCCTCGGCACCGCGATCTTCGCCTCGATGTCCGCCCTCGGAGGCGTCGCCCAGAGCGAGGCCTGGCTGATCGCCGCGCGGGTGCTGATGGGCATCGGCGGGGCGCTGATGTGGCCGGCGATCCTGGGCATGACCTACGAGCTGCTGCCCGAAGAGAAAGCCGGGCTGGCCGGCGGGATCATCATCGGCGCCGCCGGGCTCGGCAACGCGATCGGGCCGCTGCTGGGAGGCGTCCTCACGCAGGAGCTGAGCTGGCGCTGGATCTTCTTCCTCAACGTGCCGATCGCCGTCTTCGCGGTCGGCGTGACCTGGTTCCTCGTCCACGTCAAGGAGCCCGAGGCCAGCGAGCGGCGGATTGACTATCCCGGGATCGCGGCGATCTCGGTCGGCCTCGTCTCGCTGCTGATCGCCCTCGACCAGGTCGCCGACTGGGGCTGGAGCGATCCGCGGGTGATCGGGCTGCTGGTCCTGGCGGCGGCGACGCTCGCCGCCTTCCCGCTGCTCGAGCGCCGCGCCGGCACCCACGCGCTGGTTCCAAAGGAGGTGATGCGCAACGAGAGCTTCACCGCCTCCTGCATCGCGATCCTCTTCATGTCGGCGACCTTCTTCGCCTCGCTGCTCTACCTGCCGCAGTTCATGGAGAAGCAGCTCGGCTACTCGCCGCTGGAAGCGGGCGTCGGGATGCTGCCCTTCCTCGCCACCTTCGCCCTCGTCTCCTTCGTCGCCGGCCCCCTCTACAACCGGCTCGGCGCCAAGGTGCTGGTCGTCTTCGGCGCCGCCTGCATCACCGTCGCGCCCTTCCTCTTCTCCCTGGTCGACGGCGGCTCGGGCTACGGCTCGCTGGTCCCCGGGATGGTGATCCTCGGGATCGGGATCGGCAGCTTCTACCCGACCGCGACCACCGCCGGGGTGACCTCGGTCGACGAATCCCAGACCAGCCTCGCCGGCGGGATCGTCTACATGTTCCAGATCGCCGGCGGCTCGATCGGCCTCGGGCTGACGACCACCGTCTTCTCCGGGACGGTGCCGCCCTTCGTCGACGGGATCCAGGCCGCCTTCCGGCTCGACGCGGCGCTCTCCCTGGTCGGCCTGCTGGTCGCGATCGCCTTCGTCGGCGGGCGCTTGATCGGGCGCCCGCGGCAACCGGCGAGCGAAGCGGCCTGAACCGCGGCGGCGGTCAGGCGGAGTGGAGCGACCTGCCTAGGGTTCGAGCTGCGCCCGGTCCCCCGGTCCGAAATTGACGTCGTTGGCGCCCGGCCCGCCGTTCAGATAATCGCCACCCGACCCGCCGACGAGGCGATCGTTACCGGTCATCCCGTAGAGCCAGTCGTCGCCAGAGCCGCCAAAGATCCAGTCGTTACCGCCATGCCCGTAGAGGATGTCGGCGCCCGGGCCGCCGACGAGCTTGTCGGGCCCGCCACCACCTCGCATGCGGTCGTCCCCCGGGCCGCCGCGCAGAGTCACCGGGACGAGGATCTTCGGCGAGATGACCACTGAGTCGTCGCCGGAGCCGGAGTTCACTTCGAAGCCACCGATCGCCGCCGCGTCGCAGATCAGGTCGTGAACCGAGCCCTCTTCGCTGACGCAGATGCCCCCGCCCGCTTCGAGCGGATAGAGCGAGTCGACCAGGTAGCTGCGACCGTCCTGGCTGAGCTTGACGTCGAAGACGTCGGTCCCGGGTCCGGCGTTGAGCAGGACCGTGACCGAGCGTTCCGCGCCAGAAGCAATCGGGGCGGTGCAGGCCGCCGTGAGGAGAATCGCGATCGCGGTGAGTAGAAGTCGTCTCATGCCCTGGCTCAAAGGCCCGCGGTGCGGGTCCGTTGAATCAACAGCCTGAAGCCCAAGAGGTTGCGGCGGGACCTAGAGATCGACCGAGCGGCCGTTGGAGAAGCCTTCGAGGCCGAGGATCTTTTCGATCGCCTCGGCGCGCACCGGCGCGTCGGTGGTCAGCGCCATCACCGCCCGCTCCCCCCCGCTTTCGGCGCCGACGGCGGCGGAGACGATGTTGACGCCCTCTTCGCCGAAGAGGGTGCCGACCCGCCCGATCATTCCCGGCTGGTCGGCATAGCGGAGGACCGTGATGTGCTCGGCGAAGGGCAGGTAGAAGCTCTCGCCCCAGGCGGAGACGAGGTAGGGCTCGTTGCGCGGGCCGACGCTGGTGCCCGCGACCTCGACCTCGCCGTTGGCGGTCTGGACGCGGACATTGACCAGCTCGGTGAAGTCCTCGGCACCGGCATCGGTCGTCGCCGTCAAGTCGATCCCACGCTCCTCTGCCATCTGCGGCGCGTTGACCAGGTTGACCGGCTCCTCGGTGTGGCCGGAGAGGATCCCCGCCAGCACCGCAATCCCCAGCAGGCGGGTGTCGTGGGAGGCGATGCGGCCGCGGAATTCGGCGCTCACCCTCTCGACGCTGCCGTCGCCGAGGCCCTGAGCGAGCCGCCCGAGTTTTTCGCAGAGCGGCACGAAGGGCGCCAGCGCCTCCATCGCCTCGGGGCGCACGGCGGCGATGTTGACCGCGTTGGTGACGACGCCGCCGCTGAGCGCGGCGGTCACCTGTTCGGCGGTGACGACCCCGGCCCGGTCCTGGGCCTCGGCGGTCGAGGCCCCCAGGTGCGGGGTGACGACGACATCGGGCCGGGAGAAGATCGGGTGCTCGGTGAAGGGCTCGGAGGGGAAGACGTCCAGCGCGGCGCCGCCGAGCTTGCCCGACTCGAGCCCGGCCAGCAGAGCATCGAGGTCGACGAGCTCGCCGCGGGCGCAGTTGACGACGCGCGCGCCGTCCTTCATCGCCGCAATCGTCTCGGCGTTGATCATCCCGATCGTCTCCGGCGTCTTCGGCGTGTGCAGGGTGACCAGGTCGGAGCGGCCCAGCACCTCCTCGATGCTCTCCAGCCCCTCGACGCCGAGCTCCTTGAAGCGCTCGGCGGAGACGAACTTGTCGAAGGCGACGACATTCATCTCGAAGCTCTGCGCGCGCTTGGCGACCAGCTGACCGATGCGGCCGAAGCCGATCACGCCGAGGGTCTTGCCGTAGAGCTCGGCGCCCTTGTACTTGGCCCGGTCCCAGCGTCCGGCGACAAGCGATTCGTGCGCCTGCGGGACGTTGCGGAAGAGGGCGAGGGAGAGCGCCAGCGTGTGCTCGGCGGCGGCGACCGAGTTCGATTCCGGCGCGTTGGCGACGATGATCCCGCGGCGCGTCGCGGCCGGGATGTCGACGTTGTCGACGCCGGTTCCGGCGCGGCCGATCACCTTCAGGTTGTCGGCCAGCTCGATCAGCTCCGGCGTCATCTTCGTCGCCGAGCGGATCAGGATCGCGTCGTAGGTGCCGATCTTCTCGCGCAGCTCCTCGTCAGACATTTCCAGGCCGAGGTCGACCTCGAACTGCGAACGCAGCAGATCGACCCCCGAGTCGGCGATCTTCTCCTTGACCAGGACCTTCACGAGGCGACTCCGTCCACGTTGGCGACGACCCAGTCGATGCAGGCGGTCAGCGCCTCGACGTCGTCGGGGTCGATCGCCGGGAACATCCCGATCCGCAGCTGGTTGC
>DATFQO010000019.1:0-9386 GCA_035264245.1 Solirubrobacterales bacterium | reverse complement strand
TCGTCGATCAGCGTGCTGTCGCGCTCGTGGCCGACGGCGCTGACCACCGGCACCCGCAGCATCGCCACGGTCCGGCAGAGCGTCTCGTCGCAGAAGGCCCAAAGGTCGGCGAGGCTGCCGCCGCCGCGGGTGACGACGATCGCCTCCACCTCCGGCCGCGCCGCCAGGTCCTGCAGCGCGATCCCGATCGCCGGCGCCGCGTGGCGGTCCTGCACCGGGGCGAAGGCCCAGATCACCGAGCCGCCCCAGCCGCGCCGCCGCAGGCCGGCGAGCAGGTCGCGCCGCGCCGCGCCGGACTCGGCGGTGACGACGCCGATCGTCTTTGGCAGCGCCGGCCGCCGCAGCTGCTTCTGCAGCTCGAACAGGCCCTCGGCCCGCAGCTGCTTGCGCAGCGCCTCGAGGCGGGCGATCAGGTCTCCCTCGCCCGCCAGGCGGACGTGGGTGGCGCGGAAGCTGAAGTTGGGCGAGGCCTGGCCGCCGCCGGGGTAGTAGTCGAGCCCCCCGGCGATCACCACTTCGGCCCCGTCGCGCAGGGCGCCCTCGCTCAGCCCCGCCTTCTCGAGGTCGTTGAGCCAGATCGCGCAGGGGATCGCCCCCTCTCCGTCGCGCAGCTCGAAGTAGGCCTGCACCTTGCTGCGGCCGACCCCGGTCACCTCGCCGATCAGCTGCACCCGCGCCCGCTCACGCATCCATCCCTGCAGCTTGCGCGCGTAGGTGCCGACCGCGAACGGCCCGGGAAGGTTCGGCACCGCCTGCCCCCGCGGGGCTAGCTGGGCGTCTTCCACCGTCGCGCCCACGACTTCAGCTCGCTCAGCACCGGATCGAGCTCCCGCCCGGTCACGGTCAGCGAGTAGGTGACCCGCACTGGCGTCCCGGCTTCGACCCGGCGCTCGACCAGGCCCTCTTCCTCCAGCTCCCGCAACCGCTGCGAGAGCAACCGGTCGGAGAGCCCCGGAATCGCCTTGCCGAGCTCGCCGTAGCGCATCGACCGCTCGGTCAGGGTCCAGACGATGGCCCCGGTCCAGCGCTTTCCGATCAGCTCGATCGCATGGTGGAAGTGCGGGCAAAGCGCTCCCCGCTGCTGCTCTTTTCCCTGCGTAGAGCTAACCGGCTCCATTCTCCGAGCTTACCGAACGTAAGTGACCGCCTTTTCGGCTCCCGGGGCTAACCCGTGCACGGCCCGGTGCTGACTTCCTCCGAAGTCTGCCCGAGCGCCTGGCGCACCTGCTCGGCCGGGATCGCGAAGCCGCCCCGCGGCCCACTCGTCGTCGCCGCGAAGACGGTTCCCACGACCCGCCCCCGCGAGTCGACCAGCGGCCCGCCCGAGTTGCCGCTGCGCACCGAGCCGCTCATCGCCACGATCGTCCGCTCCACCGGCCCGTTGCCGTAGGAGTCCTCGCTGATCGTCGCCCGCGTCTCGCCGATCCGCGCCGGCGCCAGCGAGTAGGGACCGTTTTCGGGATAGCCGAGCACCGCCCCGTCCTCCCCCTCCCGGCGCTCGGAGCTGAACGGCAGCGGCGGTAGCGCCGCCCCCACCCGCAGCAGGGCCAGATCCTGGCGCGGCTGGTAGTAGATCGGCGTCGCTTCCAGCTCGACCCCGTCCTGGGTGGTGACGGTGGTGTCGTCGGAGCCGGCGACGACGTGGGCGTTGGTGACGACGACCTCCGGTTCGACCGCCCAACCCGAGCCCTCGATTCCCAGCCCGCAGGCGGTGCTGAGGACGCGGACGACCGAGTCGCCGGCGTGCAGCACCTCGGGATCGGAAGCGATCTTCGCGTCGGGCGGCGCGACCGGGGCTGCCGGGCCGAGCACGGTCGGCGCCGGGTCGACGCGGTCGAGCGCGTTCAGCAGCGGCCCGCTCGGCGGCAGCAGGTCGTTGAGGCTGCGCAGGATCAGCGACTGCTGGATGTCGGCGCGCAGCTGGGTGGTCGAGGGCGCGTGGAGGAGGACGGCGCCGAAGACCCAGGCGAGGCCGAGGGCGACCGAGGCGATCAGGGCGGCGCCCCCGGCACCGTCGGCGGCGTGCAGGAAGGGTCGGCGGACGACCTTTTCCCGCAGGCCGAGGGCGAAGCTCTCCACCGTCACCGCCATCAGCGCGCCGAACAGCAGCGCCCCGAGCGCGGCGCAGAGCGGCGCGTAGGGCGAGTGCGCGCCCTTGGTCAGCAGCAGCGGCCCGACCCGGCTGCCGAGGAAGGCGCCGGCGCCGAAGCCGACGAGGGTGAGCGCGCCGACGATCAGGCCCTGTCGGTAGCCCCAGAGGGCCAGGGCAAAGGTGAAGGCCAGGATCGACCAGTCCAAGACAGTCACGCGTGAATAGAAGCATGCCGGGAATGGCTCGTTTACCTTTCGTCGGTGAGCTCGTCCCAGACCGAGGCGGAGCGCCGCCGCCGCCTTCTCACCCGGAGCCTGCCGCTGGCGCTCGTCGCCCTCGTCGCTTTCGTGATCGGCATCGCCACTGGCGCCCCCGGCTCGCCCGAGAAGGACGCCGCCAACCGCTTCGCCGAAGCCTGGGAAGCAGAGAGCTTCAAAGCGATGTACGCGGAGCTGAACGAAGCCTCGCGGGCACGGGTCGACCGGGAGGAATTCGAAGCCGCCTACCGCGAAGCCGAGCAGGTGGCGACGGCGCGGGCGTTCGAGGCCGGCTCGGCCGGCGACGCCGAGGAGGGGGACGCCGGCAAGGTCGTCCCGGTCGAGATGACCGTCACGACCGTCGCCTTCGGCAGCCTCGAAGCCGAGCTCGGGGTGCCCTACGCCGACGGCGGGATCGAATGGGACCCCAGCCTCGCCTTCCCCGGCCTGCGGCAGGGCGAGGAACTCGCCGCCGACGTCGAACTGGCCGAACGGGCGCCGATCCTCGCCCGCGACGGCACTCCGCTGGCCGAAGGACCGGCCGCCGAACGCGAACACCCGATCGGCGGCGCCGCGGTCGACGTCACCGGCGAAGTCGGCGAATCCCCTGAAGAAGAACTGGCGCGGCTGGCCCGCCACGGCTTCCCGCCGGAAACGCCGGTCGGCATCAGCGGCCTCGAGCGCGCCTTCAACGACCGGCTCGCCGGCAAGCCCGGCGGCTCGCTTCTGGCGGTCGCCGGCGACGGCACTGCGGTCCGCACCTTGGCCAAGTCGAAGCCGCAACCAGGGGCCCCGGTGAAGACGACGATCGACGCCGACCTCCAGGAAGTCGCGGTCTCGGCGCTGGCCGGCCGCTCCGGCGGCGTCGCCGCCCTCGACGCCCGCACCGGCGACGTCCGCGCCCTGGCGGGTCAGGCCTTCTCGGCCCCACAGCCCCCCGGCTCGACCTTCAAGGTCGTGACCACGACCGCCGCCCTGGAAGCGGGCGAGGTCAGCCTCGACGACGAATTCGAAATCAGCGACGGGGTCAATGTCGGCGGCCGCTTCCTCAACAACGCTAACGGCGAGTTCTGCGGCGGCACCTTCCGCGAAGCCTTCGCCGAGTCCTGCAACGCGGTCTTCGCGCCGTTGGGCCCGGCGGTCGGCAACGACAAGCTGGTCGAAACCGCCGAAGGCTTCGGGTTCAACTCGCCGCCGGCCCTCTACGCGCCGCGCATCGTCAGCGAAGTCGGCCCCGAGGAATCGACGATCCCGACCGAGATCGGCGAAGAAATCGACCTCGGCGTCTCGGCGATCGGCCAGGGCGAAGTATTGGCGACGCCGCTGGAGATGGCGAGCGTCTCGCAAACCGTCGGCAACGGCGGCGTCCGCCTGCCAAATTCCATCGTCCTCAACGAGAAGCTGCGGCCCGATGCCGAGCCGGTGCGGGTGATGTCGAAGAAGACCGCCGGCGAGCTGACCGAATTGATGATCGGCGTCGTCACCGAAGGCACCGGCACCGCCGGGGCGATCTCCGAGGCGCAGGTCGCCGGCAAGACCGGCACCGCCGAGCTCGGCCCGAAGCCGGGCGAAGAGAACTCCGACAACCCGGTCCAGATCAAGGACGCCTGGTTCACCGCCTTCGCGCCGGCCGAAAAGCCCCGGCTGGCGGTCGGGGTGCTGCTGATCGAAGCCGAAGCGGCGGGCGGCGAAGTCGCGGCGCCGATCGCCTCCGAAGTGCTCTCGGCCGGGCTCTGAGCGGGGCGCGGACCTAGAGGTCCAGCGTCACTTCGGCGCCCTCTTCGTCATCCGTGGCGGGGATGTGGAGGGTCAGCGGCCGGTTCTCGGAGGCCGATTCGGGCAGCAGGAAGATCGCCAGCGAACCCTCGATCGGACCCAGCTGGGCGGCGGTGTCGAGGCGCGGGATCTGTTCTTCGGATTCGACTTCGCCATCGAACGGGAGAGCGAAGATGCTTTCGCTCGGCAGCACCTCGAACTCGTTCTCGTCGACGTCGGTGATCGTCAGCGTCGAGGGCAGGACCTGCGGCTCGTCGCTTTCGTTCTGGACTTCGAAGAAGACGCCGAAGTAGCTTTCGCCCTCCGGAGCTTCTTTCTGGCCGACCAGGTAGGCCTCGTCCTCGTTGTCGTTGGGATTGAGGTAGCGCGAGAAGGTGACTATGTACTTCAACTCCCCGAGCTCGACAGACTCACCCTCGGTCACGTGCGTGGAGTCGCTCTCGTAGCCGCAGGCGGAGACGCCGACGGTGAGCAGCAGCAGCGCCAGGAGCGCGAGCAGCGACAGCAGTGGGCGGCGGTGCGGGGGCATCGGCGGCGAGGAGTCTATATATCGGCGCAGCGCCGTTACGGAATGCCCGTCGCGTACCGGTTGCCGCCGGCGACGGCGATGCGCTCGGAGGCGGATTGGTCGGCCTCGAGGTTGTCGCGCAGGCGACGCAGGGCCTCGCGCCAGCCGCGGGCCTGGAAGAGCGAGCCGGCGCTCAGCAGCTCCAGTCCACGGTCGACGGGGCGGGGCTCGGTCCAGTGCGAAACCCGCACCGCGGTCAGCCCGCCGGCGGGTTCGGTCAGCTCCCAGACGGTGTGGCTGGGGATCCGGTTGGCGCGGCCGCCGCGACCCTCCTCGACTACCCGGAACGGCTCCTCGGTGGCGACGATCGTGGTGTCCATCCAGGGGCTGCGCAGCGGCGCGTCGACCCGGAACCGCGCCCCGGCGCCGACCCCCTGGCCGTCGATCCGGGTGAGGTGGAAGTCGGTGAGGAAGTGGTCGGTGAACGAGGGCCGGACGGAGAGATCGGCGAGGGCCGCGAAAACCTGCTCGCGGGGGGCGTCGATCTCGATCTCGGTGCTGAGTGGGCCCATTGGGGCGCCGAGTCTAGTTGCGTCATCCCCGAGGCACCGGATTGAAAAGTTTGAGTGATTTCCACCAAGGGCCGGACTAGTATCGAAGCGAGCAGTTCGGGAAGCAGTTCTTTGGGAAGGGAGTGAGTCAGATCTTCAACAGTGCCGGCACCAGTCCGGCCGGTGACGCGTTCGCCACCGGTTCCATGCCTGGAGAGGGGACGTATTTCTGCCTCGTCTGCGGCACCCAGGTCGCCCTCCACGAGACCGACGAGCTGCCGGCCTGCGACCGCTGCGGCGCTTCCCGTTTCCGCCGCGACTCGATCTTCTCCTCGCTGCAGGTCCACGGCCCTCCCACCGTGGAATTCGCCGTCAAGATCGACCGCGAGCCACCTGCTTGGCTGGACGAGGCGCGCGAGAGCCTGACCGAGCCCGGTTACCACCTGGCAATGCGCGAGGGGAGTGAGATCGCCACCTTCGCCTTGAACAAGGGCTGGATCCGGATCGGCCGCTGCTCCACCGCCGACGTCTGCCTGGACGACCCCAGCGTCTCCCGCCGCCACGCGATCGTCAACAGCAACGAGGGGCGTCAACCGCGCATCCTCGACGACCGCAGCCTCAACGGAGTCCTAGTCAACGGCCGCAAGGTCGAGGTGGCCGAACTAGAGCCCGGCGACGAGGTGGCGATCGGCCACTTCCGCCTCTACCTCCTCCACGCCTAACCGCCGAGACCGCAAAAACCATTCCTGAGGGAGGGTTTTTGCGGTCTCGTGGTTCTTAGACCCCGGATTCCGGCCACCCCCGTCCCTACGATGCGGATCGGTGAGCGCTAGTCCCCCGGACGATCCGAACCGCCCCTCGGGCGAGGAGTCGATCTCGGCCTCGGCCGAGCGAGCCCGCGCCGAGCTGCACACCGAGATCGAGCGCGTCCGCCGTGGCGTCGAGCAGATGCTCGACGAGCAGAACACGCCGCTCAACAGCGACATCCGCCGCGAGTTCGACACGATGCAGGAGGATCTCCGCCGCTACGTCAAGACCCGAGTCCGCAAGTCGCAGAAGCAGACCAACCGCCGCGTCGACAAGCTCGAGGACCGCACCGCCACCCTCGAGCAGCGCCTGGACAGCATGGACGCCGAGCGCCGGATGACCGAATGGCGCATCCACTCCGACACCGAGCGCATGCTCGACGGGCTATTGCAGGAGGTCCGAGGGATCGCGGATCGGCTAGAGGGGAAAGCTCCTTAGCTGGAGCTGCGGTGACCGCGACCCAGTCTGGGCCGTCCAAACAGAGACGCTACGACGCCGTCCCGAGCGCATCCGCAGCACGCGCCCCGAGCTGATCAGCCTCCTCGGGTGACACCTGTTGAACTCCAACCTCCTCAAAGGCTGCCTTGGCCTCCCCGTATGCGGGAGAGGCTTGGTCTGGCCTGGGCGGAATAACAACTGAGTAGATATCGAGGTCTTTAGGTATATCTACCTCCTCGCTCCCGTTGACGAATACTGACCCGCCGCTCTTCCTTAGCTCATGAACTACCCAACTCCAAGACTTCACTTGCTCTGCTAAATCCGTCTGATTTGGAAGCTGGAACGACCAGCACTGCGCAAGTTGGACGGCATGGCCATTGTGGACAGCGAAATCAAAAGTGCCATCAAAGACCCCGCTTTTTACTGATGCTCGCTCTTTTACCGCCCCGGTTACCTGATGATCCTTGTAGGCATTGCGAGCCGCGCCGAGAGCACGATGTTTCTTCTCAAATGAGAAGGTCAGAGGAGACTCATCGAGCACTAGCTGCTGAAAGATCATCTCAAGAGCTTGATCGGCTGAATCTGCCACAACCGGCGCCGGAGAGGTGATCTGAACGATGTTCTGCATTTCAATAGAACAGCGGTTCAAAAGGTCGGACGAGATCTGCTCGGTAGTGGGAGCTAACTCTTCAAGCGCCGCTATGTGATCCTGAAGGCCCGCCACAAAGGCGGTCGCATCGGCAAGCACTCCCCGTTGGTCGATTGCCTTGGCTCGTTTCAAGCTCGACACCTGTCTCAGCTCCCAATCGCCTGCCGCGTCATCGCCAGCGATTGCGCCAATGTTTACGAACTCTCCCTTAGCAGGATCAGGAACAAATCTAATGAGGGAGAAGGAGAAGGCCATAGTTAATACATGCTAGGCGACAAGGGAGCGGAGCCGGCTAGCAACAGCAGCCTTGCGCAAATCAGCAAACTGGGCAACTGCTGCAAGCTCCTCGTCACTAACCGGCCAAGAGTCCGGAAGCCCAGAGATAGCAGCCTCGATCTCTGCTTGCGAGAGATTCTCCAGAGCGTCCCCCAGGCGAGCGATCTCTGCAGGATCGAGTTGATCAGGATCGAGGGTGATTGGACCCTGCTCCGCCCCACAGGCAGCTAGCGACTCAAGAGTCCATTCAGGTCCAGTCAGGAAAAAGCCGTGATCATGGCTGTAGTAGGCGTTTTCCTCGTCGGTCGCCCGAAGCCACTGAAGGTCGCCACAGTAGAGCCAGTCGCATACGGCGTAAAGCCCACAGTGTCGTCGGCGGTTGTCGTCATCCGATCGGAACTTCAACTCTCTAGTCTCCAGAGTCGGTTCGATGGCGCGCGATCCGTGCGCGTAGCCGCGCTCGATCAAGCGCCCCGTCCCTTGGCGAATCTCCCATCCCTCAATTTCATCCAGGGTGATCAATCTGCACTCGCAGACAGGAGCCCCGATTAAACAGCCGAGGCGGCCCACTATCTGCTCAGTCACAGGCAGTCGGGGCGTCTGAAAGTTGTTGAGCGGCTTGCACCAGTACCTGACTTGGTCCTCGCCCAGCACCATGAAGCTGCCCGAGCCACCAGCTGTGCTCTGGCGCAAGGGCATGACCGCTCTGACGGCATCAGGTGATTTGGTACGGGTGATTCCCACGACGGGCGATCCTATTCACCAAACGGACTGCAGACCCTGCTCCTCTTGCAATGGCCTGGCACTCATGGTTCAGCGCGGCTACCTCACGTGACTCGGCCCCAAGCCTTTCTCAACCTAACTCACTCGGTCGAGATGCTCGGGTCCGCCTGGACCTTCAACGGCACGATCATCAGGAAGTTGCTGGTCGCGTCGGCGGCGAGGTCGAGGACTCGGGTGGCCTCGTCGTCCTGGCCGGTGGCGCGGAGCTCCTCCGTGTAGCCGTTGAGGAGGTCGTCTAGGTCGATCAGGCCCTCGGCGTCGAGGTCCTTGAGTTCGACTTTGGCGCCCCGGCCCAGGCGGCGCTCGATCGCGCCGCGGTCGATGCCGAAGGCGTTCTGGCGGACGTAAACGCGCCCACCGGTCATGCCGGCGCAGGCCCAGGGGCCGATGTCGCCGAGGACGACGGCGCGGCCGCTGGTCATGTACTCGAAGGCGAAGCCCTTGATGTTGGCGCGGTTGGCCAGGGAGCCGCGGCTGTCGTCGATCGGAGCCTCGGGCTCACCGGCGATCACCACGTCGGCGCCGGAGAGGCGGATGCAGAAGCGCGAGTCGGCGCTCCCCTGGACGTAGAGCCTGCCGCGCTGGGCGCCGTAGGCGAAGGACTTGCCGACCGAGCCGTTGAGGCGCCTGCCGCGGGCACCCTTGCCCTTGAGGATCGAGATCCGCCCGCCCAGCATCGTCTTGCCGACGCCGTCCTGGGCGCCGCCCTCGACGCGGATGTTGACCCCGTAGGAGTTGAAGGCGCCGAGGCCCTGACCGGCGACCGAGCCGCCGTTGAACTCGAGGCTGGCGAGGACGTCGTCTTCGCTCCCCTCGGCTCCGCCGTCGAAGATCCGCGAGCGGGCGATCGCCCCCGCCAGCTCGGTCCCGAGCACGCGGTCGTTGGCGTCGGTCGCGCGCGGGAACTGGCTGCGCACGGTACTGCCGGAGCAGACTTCCGGCGCCAGCGCGGCGATCTGGCTCGAGGCCTCCTTCGCCTCCATCCGGATCGGCCGTGCCATCACCAAACCGGCTTCGGCCCGCGCCTCGGTCTCCTCGGCCACCGGCAGGTCCAGCGGTTCGAGGTCGAGGTGCTCCTCCAGCGGTTCGATCAGCGGCGTCAGGTCGAGCGTGTCCTTGGCCGCGACCTGCTCCAGCAGGTCGTAGCGGCCGACCAGATCCTGGGCCCGTTCGTAGCCGAGGGAGGCGACGACCTGCTTGACCTCCTCCCCCATCGAGGAGAAGAAGCGGGCGCAGCTCTCGGCGGCGC
>DATFQO010000018.1:0-51165 GCA_035264245.1 Solirubrobacterales bacterium | reverse complement strand
GGTGACCCTCCCAAAACGCTCGGCGGGAGCCTCGCTTGGGTGTTTTGGGAGGGTCACCCGCCGCTCTCCATAGACTTTGCTGGTGCTTTCGGAGCGGCAGGAGCTGATTCTTCGGTTGGCGGTCGATGCGTACCTCGACTCTGGTCGGCCGGTGCCGTCGAAGGAAGTTGCCGAGCGGTCTGAGGTCGAATGGGGCTCCTCCACCGTGCGCGCCGAGCTGGCGGCGCTGGAGGCGGCCGGCTACCTGACGCACCCGCACACCTCCGCCGGACGCGTGCCGACCGAGACCGGCTACCGCCGCTACGTCGACGTGATGCTCGAATCGCGCCAGCTGCCGGCAGCCCCGAGCCCCGACCTGGGGGTCTCCAGGCTGCGTCGCGAGGTTGACGAGGCGATGCGGGAGACGACCGCGGCCCTGGCCCAGGTCACCGACCTGGTGGCGATGGCGACCGCACCGCAGCCGAGCCTGACGGCGACGATTCACCGGGTCGAGGTCCTGCCCCTGCAGCCGAACAAGGTGGTGGTGATCGCGATCGCCTCGACCGGCGACGTCACCCGCCGCGTCTTCGCCTTCGACCGGCCGGTGGACCCGGGCCTGGTCGAGTGGGCCTCGAGCTACCTGAACGAGTCCCTCGCCGGGCTCGGCGTGGGGGCGCGGATGATCGCCACCCGCCTCGCCGACCCTGGGCTCTCCGGAGTGGAGGCGGATTTCATCGCCACCCTTGGCAGCGCCTTCAGCGACTTCGTCGCCGAGGAAGGGGTCGAGCTCTACGTCGACGGCACCTCGCGCCTGCTCTCCGACGCCCACCTTCCCGACCTGCCCCGCGCCGACGAGCTGATGACGGCCCTGGAGCGCCGGGCCGACGTGCTGCGGATGCTGCGCTCCTCGCTCGAGGAGCGCTCGGTCTACTTCTGGATCGGCGGCGAGAACCCGCAGCCCGAGCTGCGCTCGGTCAGCGTGATCGGCGCCAACTACGGCCTCGGCCACCGCAACCTCGGCGCGGTCGGGGTCGTCGGGCCGCTGCGGATGGACTACGCGACCGCGATCACCTCGGTCCGCCTCGCCGCCCGCGAGCTCTCCCGTTACTTCGAGACCGTCTACAGCGACTAACCGATGCCGCGCGACTACTACGAGGTCCTCGGGGTCTCCCGGGACGCCGAGGAGACCGAGATCAAGAAGGCCTTCCGCCGCCTGGCGCGGGAGCTGCACCCCGACGTCAACGACCACGACCCGGAGGCCGAGGAGAAGTTCAAGGAGGCGGCCGCGGCCTACGAGGTCCTATCGGATGCCGAGCGGCGCCGCACCTACGACGCCTACGGGCACGAGGGCCTCCGTTCGGGCGGCTATGACCCGGGGGCCGGGTTCGGCTCGATCGACGACATCTTCCAGGCGTTCTTCGGCGGCGGCGGGTTCGGCGGCCGGAGAGGACCGGCCGGTGGCGGTGACGTCGCGGTCGCGGTCGAGGTCGAGCTGGCCGAGGTCGCGACCGGAGCCCGGCGCGAGGTCACCTACGACGTCGTCGGCAGCTGCGAGCACTGTCGCGGCAACGGCGCCGAGCCGGGGACGCCGATCCGGACCTGCGAGCGCTGCGGCGGCGCCGGCGAGCTGCGGCAGGTGACGCGGACGCCGTTCGGGCAGATGGTCCGCAGCGCCGCCTGCGACGTCTGCGGCGGCGCCGGGAAGATCCCCGAGACGCCGTGCAAGACCTGCGGTGGCAGTGGCCGCACCCGCCAGAGCAAGACCAGCGCGATCGACGTGCCGGCCGGGATCGAGGACGGGCAGCGGATGCGGATCTCCGGTGCCGGTCACGCGGGCGAGTCCAGGGCACCGGCGGGCGACCTCTACGTCGAGGTCCGGGTCGCCGAGGACGAGCGCTTCGAGCGCGAGGGCAGCGACCTGATCAGCACCGTCTCGATCCCGGCCACGGAGGCGATGCTGGGGACGACGGTGTCGGTGCCGACGCTCGACGGCGACGAGGAGATCGAGGTCGAGCCGGGCACCCAGCCGAACACCGAAAGGGTCCTCCGCGGCCTCGGCCTGCCGCGACTCAACAGCCGTCGCCGCGGCAACCAGCGGGTGATCCTCGACGTCTTCGTCCCGACCAACCTCAGCGACGAGCAGCGCGAGATCGCCGCGCGGCTCGACCAGACCCTCGAGGACGACAACCTCGAGCCGCGGCAGGGCGACGGCCTCTTCTCCCGCGTGCGCCGGGCCTTCGGTTAGCCCTTGATCCGTCTCGCGGTCCGCTGCACGCCCGAGCAGGCGGACATCGTTCTCGCCGAGCTGACGGTGCTGGCGCCGAACGGCGTCGAGGAGGAGCGCGGGCCGGGCTACGTCGAGTACGCGGTCTACGGCGGCGAGGGCGAGCTGCCGGAGCTGGGCGACCTCGACGCGGCGATCGCCGGCGGCCGGGTCGAGGTCAGCGCCACCGAGATCCCCGACGACTGGGCCGACCGCTGGCGCGACTTCCACAAGCCGCTGCTGGTCGCCGACCGCCTCTGGCTGCGCCCCTCCTGGGAGTCGCCGCGCGAGGGCGCGATCGACGTCGTCGTCGACCCGGGCCAGGCCTTCGGCACCGGCGCCCACCCGACCACCCGCCTCTGCCTCGGGTTCCTCTGCGAGCTGGAGGCAGGGGGGGAACTCGTAGATCTCGGTACTGGTTCCGGCGTCTTAGGGATTGCGGCCGCGAAGCTGGGCTGGGGTCCGGTGCGGGGCTACGACCACGAGCCGGCCGCGGTCGAAGCCGCGGCTGCCAATGCCACCGCGAACGACGTCGACCTGTCACTGGACCGCGCCAACCTGCGTGAACAGCTGCCGGACCTGGCGCCGACCGTCGTGGCCAACATGACCGCGCCGATCCTGCTCGCCGTGGCCGAGCTGATGGGAGGTCGTGGGCGGGAGCCGGGGGAGGGCTCGGCGGACAACAGCGGGGAGGGTCCGGCGAGCCCTCCCCCGGCTCCCGAGACGGTCGTCTGCTCCGGGCTCCTGCCGGGGGAGGTGGACGGGGTGGCTGCCGCGTTTGGGCTTTCGGGTTTAGGTGAGGTAGACCGCCGCCGGGACGGCGATTGGGCCGCCCTGTTGTTGCGTCGCGCCTGAGATATAGGGTTCCGACGATGCTTCTGGGATCCATCGTCAGCGCGGACTACAAGATCGCGCTGTTCCTCCACATCCTCGCGGTCGTTCTCGCCTTCGGCCCGACCTTCGGTTACGCCCTCTTCTTCTCGACCGCCCCGCAGTACCCGCGGGCGGTGCCGGCGATCCTCACCGGTATTCAGCGCTGCGATCGCTATTTGGTCCAGCCCGGGATGATCGTCCTGCTGCTGGCCGGGATCTACCTGCTGATCGCCGGCGACGACGCCTGGGGGGGCGGCGACGCTTTCGTCACCGTTGGCTTCCTCGCGATCATCGTCCTCTTCGGGCTCCAGCACGCGTTCTTCCGCCCAGAGACCGCGAAGGCCAAGGAGCTCGCCGAGCGGGATCTGGGGAAGGGCGAGGAGTTCAGCCCCGAATTCGAAGAGGTCTCCGAACGGCTCAGCAACGTCGGCAAAATCGCCGGCCTGATCGTGGTCGTGACGATCTTCTTCATGTCGTACAAGCCGTTCATGTGAGCGACCTTCCGGTCGCGATGTTCGACTCGGGCGTGGGGGGCCTCACCGTCCTGCACGAGTGCCTGGTCTCGCTGCCGCAGGAGGACTTCCTCTACCTCGGCGACACGGCGATCTTTCCCTACGGGGACAAGGATCCGGGCCAGCTGCGAGAGCGGATTCGCCGCATCTCCGAGCTGCTGCTGGACCGCGGCGCGAAGCTGCTGGTGATCGCCTGCAATACCGCCACCGCGGTCGGCGAGGAGGTGACGAGGGAGGTCGCCGCCGAACGTGGGGTGGAGGTGGTGCCGGTGGTCGAGCCGCAGGCCGAGATCGCCGCGGCGATCACCGCCAACGCGAGGGTGGGAGTCCTGGCAACCCCGAACACGGTCGCCAGCGGCGCCTACCGCCGTGCCCTGGAAGCGATGGGCCGCGGCCTCGACGTGATCGAGGTCGCCGCCCCCGACCTCGCCTCCTTCATCCAGGAGGGGGCTCTCTTCGACGAGGAGACGATGCGGATGGCTCGCTCCTACTGCCGGCCGCTGATCGAGGCCGACGTCGACACCCTGATCCTCGGTTGCACCCACTACCCGCTGGTCGCGCCGATGCTGCAGCGGGTCCTCGGCCGCGACGTGCGGCTGGTCAGCGGCGGCCACGCGGTTGCCGCCGCGGTGCAGCGCACGCTCGAGGGCTCCGGTCTCGCCCGCGAGTCGGGCGGCGAGGGGAGCTACGACTTCCTCTGCACCGGCGACTGCGACGCCTTCCACGAGATCGGCACGCGCTTCCTGCAGATGCCGCTGGGGGACGTCGAGCAGGTCGAAGTCTGACTTCTTGCCCATAGCTGGCACCGAATAGGCACCTTTTGCGCACCACGCGTGCGCCCTGGCCCGGCACGATCCCGCCATGCCAACTTCGACGCCGAGCAATACCGTATATACTCACCCTGTGGCCAAGGTAATGATCTCCATTCCCGACGCGCTCCTGGCGGGGCTCGATTCGCGCGCGAAAGCTCTGGGCGAATCCCGCAGCGGATTCCTGCGGCGCCTCGCCGAGCAGGAGCTGGAGCGCGCCGGTGGCCACGATCGCGAAGAGATCGAGCGGATGCTGGGCGAACTCCAGCCCCTCGACTTCGGTGGCGTCAGCGCCGCCCAGCTCATTCGCGAAGACCGGGAATCGCACTGAACGTGTTCCTGGTCGACGCCAGTGTCTGGGTCAGCCTGGTCGAGCGCGACAGTCCCCACCGCGAGGCAGCCGCGAGCCTGATCCGCGACGGCGGGGGCATGCTCGGCGCCCTCGACCTCACCCTCTATGAGATCGGCAATGCCGTCGGCGTCAAGCAGGGCGACGCGACCGAGGCCGGCAGGGTCATCCGCCTTCTCTCCAGATGTTGCCGCGACCGCGTCCTCGCGATCGATGGCGAGCTGCTCGACTCTGCCCTCCGTCTCGCCGCCAAGCACGGCCTCACCGCCTATGACGCCGCCTACGTCGCGGCCGCTTCCCGCAACGGCTGGCAGCTCGTCAGCACCGACATCCGCGATCTGGTCTCCAGGGGGCTCGCGGTAACCCCGGACGCCGCCGTCTACCCTTAAGCGATGCCCGTGCTCGAACAAGTGCAGGACGACGTCAGGACGGCGATGAAGGCGCGCGATCGCGAGCGCGCGGGAGCGCTGCGGATGATCGTCGACGTGCTCCAGCAGGACGCCAAGCTGGGCAAGGGCGACGAGATCGCCGTCCTGCAACGCGAGCGCAAGAAACGGGTCGAGGCGGCCGAGGCCTACGAGCAGGCAGGCCGGACCGAGCAGGCCGCGGCGGAGCGCTTCGAGGCGGAGCTGATCGAGGGCTACCTACCCCGGCAGCTCTCCGACGAGGAGCTCGGCCAGCTGGTCGAGGCGGCGGTCGCGGAGACCGGCGCCAGCGAGCAGCGGCAGATGGGGCAGGTGATGTCGGCGCTGATGCCGAAGCTCGACGGCCGCGCCGACGGCAAGCGGGTCAGCGCCGCGGTCCGAGAGAAGTTGGCCTGAGCTCTGTGACATGGCCCGCAGGCAGCTGACCCTCGACAACAGCGTGGCCGCCGAGCTGGCCGGCTCCGAGGACACCGTCCTGCGCGCCCTGCGCGGGCGGCTGGAGGCCGACGTGCACCTGCGCGGCAACGTGCTGACGCTCGAGGGAGACCCCGATGACGTCGCCGCGGCCGCGACCCTGGTCGACGAGATGGTCGAGCTGATCGAGCAGGGCCACGACGTCGCCCCGGGAACGGTCGAAGCGGTGACCGGCGCCCTCGACGCCGACGAGGATCCGGCCGAGATCCTCGACGACGTCGTCTGGCGGCACCGCAACACCAAAGTCGCGCCGAAAACGCTGAACCAGAAACGCTACGTCGACTCGATTCGGCGCCACACGGTCACCTTCGGGATCGGCCCGGCAGGCACCGGCAAGACCTTCCTCGCGGTGGCGATGGCCGCGGCGGCGCTGACCGAACGCAAGGTGCAGCGGATCATCCTCACCCGGCCCGCGGTCGAGGCCGGCGAGCGACTCGGCTTCCTCCCGGGCGACATCCAGGCCAAGGTCGACCCCTACCTGCGGCCGCTCTTCGACGCCCTCTTCGACATGCTCGACCCCGACCGCGTCAACGGCTACTTCGAGCGCAACGTGATCGAGGTGGCGCCGCTGGCTTTCATGAGGGGAAGAACGCTGAATGACTCTTTTGTAATCCTCGACGAGGCGCAGAACACCAGCCCCGAGCAGATGAAGATGTTCCTCACCCGGCTCGGCTTCAACTCGCGGATGGTGGTGACCGGCGACATCACCCAGATCGACCTGCCGACCGACCAGCGCTCGGGCCTGATCGCGGTCAGCGACATCCTCGACGGGGTTCAGGACATCTCCTTCGTCCGCTTCGGCGGCGAGGACGTCGTCCGCCACAAGCTGGTCCAGCGGATCGTCGCCGCCTACGACGAGCACGGCGCCCGCGAGCGCGGGGCGCGCGCCGAACACGGGCCGACGCCGCGTTCGTGAGCGTTGACCTGAGCGACGTTCCGGGTGATCTGCGCGACCCCGTCGCCGCGGCGCTGCGGGCAGCCGGTGTCGACGACGGCCACCTCGCGGTCGAGGTCGTCGACGCCGGCCGAATTCGCGATCTGAACCGCGAGCACCGCGGCAAGGACAGCCCCACCGACGTCCTCGCCTTCCCGATCGACGAACTGGAGCCGGTTGCCGGCCCCCGCGAGCTCGGTGACGTCGCGATCTGCCCCGAGCGCTGCTCCGACGTAACCGAGGCCGCCGTCCACGGGGCGCTGCACCTCTGCGGCTACGACCACGAAACCGACGACGGCGAGATGCTGGCGCTGCAGGCCCGCGTGCTTGCCGGGCTGCGATGACCCGCTCCGGCTTCGTCGGCCTCGCCGGTCGGCCCAACGTCGGCAAGTCGACCCTGGTCAACGCCCTCGTCGGCTCCCACGTCGCGATCGTCTCCAACCGGCCGCAGACCACCCGCCGCGCGATCCGCGGCGTCGCCACCGATCTCGACGCCGGACGGCAGCTGATCCTCGTCGACCTGCCCGGGGTGCAGCGTCCCCGCGACGTCCTTACCGAGCGGATGCAGGGTCGGGTCGAGCGCGAGTTGGCCGACTCCGACGCGGCCCTGTTCATGATCAACGGCGAGGAGGGGGTGGGGCCCGGCGACCGCTTCATCGTCCGCGCCCTGCTCGGCGCCGGCCCAAAGCTGCCGGTGATCTGCGCCGTCAACAAGGCCGACCGCCTCGGCCCCAACGAGCTCGTCCCGGTCCTGGCCGAGGCAGCGAAGCTGGAGGGGGTCGACGAGGTCTTCCCGATCAGCGCCCGCAGCGGCGAGGGCCTGCCGCCCCTGCTCGAGCGTCTCGGCGAGCTGATCCCGGAGGGGCCCTACATGTACCCGCCGGAGGACAGCAGCGACCAGTCGAGCGAGCTGCTGCTCGCCGAGCTGATTCGCGAGCAGGTGCTGAACCGGACCCGGCAGGAGGTCCCGCACTCGGTTGAGGTCTCGGTCCTGGAGATCGAGCCGCGCGACGACGGACTGGTCGAGGTGCGGGCCGAGATCTGGGCCGAGACCGAGTCCCAGAAGGGGATCCTGATCGGCCGGGCCGGGGTCAAGATCGGCGAGATCGGCGCTGCCGCGCGCCGCTCGCTCGAGCGCGAGCTCGCCTCCCAGGTCCACCTCGACCTGACCGTCCGCGTCCGCCGCCACTGGCGCCGCGACGAGGACCTGCTCGACCGCCTCGGCATCGAGTAGCGGCGCGGCGTTTACGATGCAGGCGGTGTTCCCCGAAATCGAATTCGACCAGCGGGGCCTGGTGCCCTGCGTCGTCCAGGACTTCGCCTCCGGCGAGGTGCTGATGCTCGCCTACATGAGCGGCCAATCGCTGGAGATGACGCTGGAGACCGGCGACCTCCACTTCTACAGTCGCTCCCGCGACGAACTATGGAAGAAGGGCGAAACGTCGGGGAACATCATGCACCTGCGCCAGCTCCGCTACGACTGCGACGGCGACTCGCTGGTGGCCCTGGTCGATCCGGCGGGGCCCGCCTGCCACACGGGCGAGCGCAGCTGCTTCTACCGCGAGGTCCTGGGGTCCGCCTCGCCGCGCAAGGACGCGCCGAAGGCCGAAGGCGAGCCGTTCCCGGTCAACTTCGAAGCGCTGCCTGCGCTGGAGCGGACGATCCGCCACCGCGCCCTGCAGCGTCCCGACGGCAGCTACACCGTGAAGCTGCTCGACGACCGGGCCCTGATCGGCGAGAAGGTCGAGGAGGAGGCCGAGGAGGTCGTCCGCGCCGCCCGCGAAGAGACCGACGAGCGCGTCGCCGAAGAGGCCGCCGACCTGCTCTACCACCTCAGCGTGCTGCTCGCCTCGCGTGGGGTCTCGCAGGCGAAGGTGATGGAAGTCCTGAATGGCCGTAGTGGCTGATCCCGAGATTCGCCTGGAGCCGAGCCTCGAGGAGGCCCGCGAGCTGGCTCGCGAGGGCAACGTCGTTCCGCTGCGGGCGCGGCTGGTCGACGACTGCGAGACGCCGGTCTCGGCCTTCCTCAAGCTGCGCGCCGGTGAGCCGGAGGGTTCGCCGTGCTTCCTGCTCGAGTCGGCCGAGCAGGGCCAGGTCGGGCGCTACTCGTTCGTCGGTCTGCGGCCGCGGGCGCTGTTGCGCTGGAGCGACGGCGTCCTCGCGGAGTGGAGCGGAGACGAGCTGGACGCGAACGCGGAACCGACGAGCACCGAAACGGCGCCGGACCCTTATGGCGCACTGGCCGAGCGGCTGGCGCGCTACCGGCCCGCGCCGGTGCCGGGGCTACCGCCGTTCGCGGGGGGCGCGGTCGGCTTCTTCGCCTATGACCTGGTGCGCACGGTGGAGCCGCTCGGCGAGCCCAATCCCGACCCGCTCGGCCTGCCGGACATGGCGCTGATGGTCACCGACGCGATGGTCGTCTTCGACCACCTCCGCCACGAGCTGACGATCCTCGCTTGCGCGTTCGTCGAGGAGGACGGCGGCGTCGAGCGGGCTTACGAGAAGGCCGCGGCGACGATCGTCGAGATGCGCGAGCGCCTGCGGGGCGCCGTGCCCGTCCCGGAGCGACCCGTCGTCTCCGAGCCGCCCCAGTTCGAGTCGAACCTGACGCGAGAGCAATTCGAAGCCTCGGTGGCACGGATCGTCGAGTACGTCCACGCCGGCGATGCCTTCCAGGTGGTTCCCTCGCAGCGCTTTTCGGCGCCTGCCCCGGTCGAGCCCTTTTCGGTCTACCGCGGCCTCCGCGCCGTCAACCCGTCCCCCTACATGTACTTCCTCGAGTTCGGCGACTTCCAGATCGCCGGCGCCTCGCCGGAGCCGCTGGTCAAGGTGATCGGCGACCGGGTCGAGGCGCGGCCGATTGCCGGCACCTCGCCTCGCGGCGGCAACGAGGACGAGGATCGCCGCCTCGCCGAGCGGCTGATCAACGACCCCAAGGAGCGGGCCGAGCACGTGATGCTGGTCGACCTCGGCCGCAACGACCTCGGCCGCGTCTGCGAGTACGGCAGCGTCGGGGTGGACGAGCTGATGGTCGTCGAGACCTACTCCCACGTCCTGCACATCGTCAGCCAGGTCTCCGGCAGGCTGAAAGAGGGTGTCAGCGCGATGGACGTGCTCCGCTCGGCCCTGCCCGCCGGCACCCTCTCCGGGGCGCCGAAGGTGCGGGCGATGCAGATCATCGACGAGCTGGAGACGGTCAAGCGGGGCGGCTACGGCGGCGCCGTCGGCTACCTCTCCTGGGACGGCGACCTCGACACCGCGATCCACATCCGCACCGTCGTCGTCAAGGACGGCCAGCTGCACGTGCAGGCCGGTGGCGGCACGGTCGCCGACGCGAAGCCGGCCTACGAGTACAACGAGTCGGTCAACAAGGCGCGCGCCGTCTTCCGCGCGGTCGAGCTCGCCTGCGAACAGCCCGACTGGGCGTAGATTGGACTCGACATGCGCGTGCTGGTGATCGACAACTACGACTCCTTCACCTACAACCTCGTCCAGTACCTGGGCGAGCTCGGGGCGGAGGTCGAAGTCGTGCGCAACGACAAGGCGACGGTGGCCGAGCTGCTGGAGCGCGCCCCGGATCGCCTGGTGGTCTCGCCGGGTCCCTGCACGCCGGCCGAGGCCGGCATCTCCGGTGAGGCGATCAGGGCCTTCGGCGAGGCCGGCACGCCGGTGCTGGGCGTCTGCCTTGGGCACCAGGCGATGGTCGAGGCCTTCGGCGGGCGCGTCGTCCAGGGGGAGCCGATCCACGGCAAGGACGGCGAAGTCGAGCACGACGGCAAGTCGATCTACGCCGGCCTGCCGAGCCCGCTCGTCGCCGGCCGCTACCACTCGCTGGTCGCCGACCCCGATCTTCCTCCAGAGCTGGAGCTGAGCGCGAGCCTCGGCGAGGTGGTGATGGGCGCCCGCCACCGCGAGCTGCCGATCGAGGGCGTCCAGTTCCACCCCGAGTCGGTGCTGACGCCGCAGGGCAAACACCTGCTGGCCAACTTCATCAGCGAGGGCCCCCCGGATGCCGAATGACGTCGTCAGCCGCGCGATCGACGCGGTCTGCGGCGGCGACCACCTCACCGCCGACCACGCCTCGGCGGTGCTCAGCGAGATCATGGAGGGGCGGGCCGACCCGGTCCAGACCGGCGCCTTCCTGATCGCCCTGCGGGCGAAGGGGGAGACGGTGCCCGAGCTGGTCGGCCTGGCGCGGACGATGCGCGGCCTCGCCTCGTCGGTCCCGACCCAGCGTGAGGACCTGGTCGATACCTGCGGCACCGGTGGCGGACCCTCGACCTTCAACGTCTCGACCACGGCGGCGCTGGTCGCCGCCGGGGCCGGCTGCGCCGTCGCCAAGCACGGCAACCGCTCCAACACCAGCCGGTCCGGCTCGGCCGACGTGCTCGAGGCGCTCGGCGTCAACGTCGAGGTCGACCCGGAGGAGGTCGGCCGCTGCATCGACGAGGTCGGCTTCGGCTTCATGTTCGCCCCCAAGCACCACGCCGCGATGGCCCATGTCATTCCCGCCCGCAAGGCGCTCGGGGTGCGGACGATCTTCAACTTCCTCGGCCCGCTGACCAACCCGGCCGGCGCCGGCCGGCAGCTTCTCGGGGTGGCTGACCGCCATTACCAGGAGACGATTGCCGAGGCGCTGATCGGCCTCGGCAGCGAGCGTGCCCTGGTCGTCTCCGCCGAGGACGGGCTCGACGAGCTCTCGCTCTCCTCCCAGACCCGGGTGATCGAGGTCGCCGACGGCCGCACTTCGGAGTGGTTCGTCGAGCCGGGCCAGTTCGGCCTGGCGCCGGTCGATCTGGAGCGGGTGGGGGGCGGCAGCCCAGAGGACAATGCCACCGTCGCCCGGCGGGTTCTGGCCGGGGAGCCGGGGCCGCACCGCGACCTCGTCCTCCTCAACGCCGCCGCGGCCCTCTACGTCGGCGGGCTGGCGGCCGACCTCGAGCAAGGCATCGCCAAGGCCGCCGTGGCGATCGACTCGGGAGCGGCAGCGAACGTGCTGGAGCGGCTGATCGCGGCAACCGCGGCCCCCGCCGTCTAGGCTTCTGACCTTCAAGTGGGAATGATGGAGCAGCTGATCGCCGGGGCCCGGGAGGGGGTGGAGGCTCGTCGCCGAGACCTCTCCCAGGCCGACCTCGAATCGCGCCTCTCGGCCCGGGGCGAGGATCGCCCCTTCAACGAGGCGCTGGTGCGCCCGGGCCTCTCGCTGATCGCCGAGTTCAAGCGCCGCTCGCCCAGCGCCGGCCAGATCGCCGGCGAGGGGGTCGATCTAGCCGCCCAGGTCGCTGCCTACGAGCGCGGCGGCGCAGCGGCCCTCTCGGTGCTTACCGATGAAGCCCACTTCGGCGGCTCTCTCGCCGACCTGCGCGCCGCCCGTGCCGCCTGCGACCTGCCGATCATCCGCAAGGACTTCATCGTCGATCCCTACCAGCTCTACGAGGCGGCGGTGAACGGCGCCGACGCGGTGCTGCTGATCGTCTCCGCGCTCGGCGCCGCGGAGCTGCGATCCCTCTACGAGGAGGCCCGCTCGATCGACCTCGACTGCCTGGTCGAGGTCCACGACGCCGAGGAGCTGGCGCTGGCGCTGGAGGCCGGCGCCGAGGTGATCGGAGTCAACAACCGCAACCTCGACGACATGAGCGTCGACATCGCCACCACCTTCGAGCTGATGCCCGACGTCCCAGCCGGCAAGACGGTTGTCGCCGAGAGCGGAATCTCCGGCCGCGCCGAGCTCGAGGAGCTCGACCGGGTCGGGGTTGATGCCGTCCTGATCGGCGGTGCCCTGATGACCGCGCCCGACCCGGAAGCCAAGGTCCGCGAATTGAGTGGATCCGACGAAGGAACCCGGGAACACCTCGTTTAGCGGCGCTCGGCCAGCATCTTTAGAAAAAACTCGAAGAGCATTTATGGGAGAGTCAGCTCCCTGGGCGAACCTCCCTCTCATGTCCTCACTCGAGAACAAACTTCGCAGTCCATTTGGCTCCGCTCTCCTTGGCGGGCTGGTCGTAGCCGTCCTCGGCTGGATCGCGATCGCCGCAGGCGCGATCCAGTCGGAGGGCGACACGACGACGACCGTCGCCACGCCGATCACGGCGCCGGTCGACGCCAAGTCCGAAGACGGCAGCGCCAACGTCGTCAACCAGATCTACAGGTCCGACGGCGAAGGGGTCGCCTTCATCGCATCCCAGATCGAACCGACCGAAACCGAAAGCTTCAACCCCTTCGGTGAAGTCGAACCCGAATCGGGCGGCACCGCCACCGGCTCGGGGTTCGTGATCGACGACGAAGGGCACATCCTCACCAACAACCACGTCGTCGAAGGCGCCAGCAAGGTGACGGTCAAACTCGGCGACTCCGAAAAGACCTATGACGCGGAAGTGGTTGGCGCCGATCCCGGCACCGACATCGCTCTACTGCAGGTCGACGCGCCGGACAGCGAGATCCAGCCGCTGACGCTGGGCCGCTCCTCGGAGATGGAAGTCGGCGACCCGGTGGTCGCGATCGGCAACCCGTTTGGCCTCGACCGCACCGTCACCAGCGGCATCGTCTCCGCCCTGCAGCGCCAGATCCAGGCGCCCAACGGGTTCTCGATCTCGCACGTGATCCAGACCGACGCGGCGATCAACCCAGGAAATTCCGGCGGGCCGCTGATCAACTCCTCGGGTGAAGTGATCGGCATCAACGCGCAGATCGCCACCGGCGGCGGCGGCAACGGCAATGTCGGCATCGGCTTCGCGATCCCGATCGACACCGTCAGAGCCGAGCTCGAGCAGCTGAAGACGAAGGGCGAAGTCGAGCACGCCTTCATCGGGATCGCCGGCGGCACGATCACGCCCGAACTGGCGAAGGCCGTGAACCTGCCGGTCGAAGAAGGGGTGATCGTCCAGTCCGTGGTCAAGGACGGGCCGGCCGACAAGGCGGGGATCGAGGCCGGTGGGACCACGGCGACGATCAACGGCGAAGAAGTCCGGCTCGGCGGCGACATCATCACCGAGGTCGACGGCAAGAGGTTGAAGAGCATGGACGAGCTGATCGAAATCGTCCAGGGGTCCAAGCCAGGCGACGAACTCGAACTCACGATCCTCCGCGGCGGCGACGAAAAGTCCGCTGACGTCACCCTGGGCACGCAACCCGAGAACAGCGAATAGCGGTAGGTCATGGGCCGGGCTGGGCTTCTGGTCCAGTCCGGCCTTCACGTACGCTCTGAGCTGTGCGAGTCAAGTTCTGCGGGATCACGAATATCGACGACGCGGCCGAGGCCGTGCGGCTTGGTGCCTGGGCAGTGGGCCTCATCCACTTCCACGGCAGTCCAAGGAACGTCGATCCCGCGGCTGCGGCTGAGATCGCGGCGGCGTTTCGGCGCAAGTGCGAAGTCGTCGGCGTGTTCGTCAATCCCACCCTCGACGAGGTGGCGAAGGCGGTCGAGAACGAGAACTTGACGATGGTGCAGTTGAACGGGGCCGAGGGGGCTTCGTTCTGCGCCGAGGTGCAGCGGCGGACGGGGCTGAAGGTGGCGAAGGCGATCCACGTCGCCAGTGCCGCCGACGTCCACGGCGCCGAGGCCTTCCGCACCGACTTCCACCTCTTCGACCGTCGCGGTAAAGGGCAGTGGGGCGGGACCGGCCAGAGCTTCGACTGGGAGCTGCTGCGCGGCCATCGCTCCGAGGTTCCGGCGATCCTCGCCGGCGGCCTGCGTCCCGACAACGTCGCCGCGGCGATCGAGATCGCCCACCCCTACGCTGTCGACGTCGCCAGCGGGGTCGAGCTGGAGCCCGGCCGCAAGGACCACGCCGCGATGGAAGCCTTCTTCGCCGCCGCCAACCCACTCGACGCGGAAGCGGCATGAGCGTGATCGAGGAGAGGTTTGGGCCCTACGGGGGCCGCTACGTCCCGGAGACCCTGATCCCGGCGCTCGACGAGCTCACCGCCGCCTGGGCTGAGGCGCGCGAGGACGCCCAGTTCATGGCGCGGCTGCAGCAGCTGCGCCGCGACTTCATCGGCCGCCCGACCCCGCTCTACCTGGCCGAACGGCTCTCCGAGCGGGTCGGCTCCCGCGCTTACCTGAAGCGCGAGGACCTCGCCCACACCGGCGCCCACAAGATCAACAACGCCGTCGGCCAAGCGCTGCTGGCGGTGCGGATGGGCAAGCCGCGGGTGATTGCCGAGACCGGCGCCGGCCAGCACGGCGTCGCCACCGCCACCGCCTGCGCGCTGCTGGGGCTCGAGTGCGCCGTCTACATGGGGACCGAGGACATCCGCCGCCAGGCGCCCAACGTCGAGCGGATGAAGCTGCTGGGGGCCGAGGTGGCCCCGGTCGAGGCGGGGGCGCGGACTCTGAAGGAGGCGGTCAGCGCCGCGATCCGCGACTGGGTCGCCAACGCGGCCACCACCCATTACGTGATCGGCTCCGCCGTCGGCCCGGCGCCCTATCCGGCCCTGGTCCGCGACCTGCAGCGGGTGATCGGCGAAGAGGCGCGCGAGCAGGCGCTGGCGGCAGAGGGCGGGTTGCCCGCGCGGGTGATCGCCTGTGTCGGCGGCGGCTCCAACGCGATCGGCATCTTCACCCCCTTCGTCGAGGACGCCGAGGTGGCGCTGGTCGGGGTCGAGGCGGCCGGCGAGGGACTCGACACTCCCCGCCACGGGGCTTCGCTGCAGGGAGGCGTCAAGGGCGTCCTGCACGGCTCGCTTTCCTCGGTGATCGCCGACGAGGAGGGGCAGATCATGGAGGCCCACTCGATCTCCGCCGGCCTCGACTATCCCGGCGTCGGCCCCGAGCACGCGCAGCTGCGCGACAGCGGCCGCGCCAGCTACGTCGCCGTCACGGACGATCAGGCGCTGGCCGCCTTCCAGGAGCTCTCCCGGCTGGAGGGGATCATCCCGGCGCTCGAGTCCTCCCACGCGATCGCCTGGCTGATGGAGAACCCGCTGGAGGGGGATGGTTTTGACGTGCTCTGCCTCTCGGGTCGCGGCGATAAGGACATGGCCGAGGCTACTTCTCGGCTAAAACCGCCCAGTGAGATTTTGCCGTGAGTGTTGAGGGGGGGCGCCGGGGGAGTCTCGGCGGACAACTGCGGGGAGGGTCCGGCGAGACTCCCCCGGCGCCCCATGATGCGCCGACCGGCGACGAGCGCATAGCGGCGGCCTTCGCCTCTGCTGAAGCTGAGGGGCGGGCGGCGTTGATGCCCTACATGATGGCCGGGTATCCCGATCGAGAGACTGGACTGGCGGTGGCCGCGGCCTATGTGGACGCTGGGGCGGATCTAATTGAGCTCGGGGTTCCCTTTTCCGATCCGTTGGCCGACGGGCCGACGATCCATGCGGCGGCGACCGCGGCGCTGGAGGCAGGGGCGACCCTGGCTACCGCTCTGGAGGTTTGCCGCTCGGCCTCGGGGCGGGTCCCGGTGGTGCTCATGGCCTACGCGAACATGGTCCTTGCCCACGGCGGCGCGACCGAGTTCGCGCGGCTGGCCCGCGCCGCCGGCGCGGCCGGTGTGATCGTTCCCGATCTGCCGCTGGACGAGGCCGGCGAGGTGCGTGAGGCGTTTGCCGCGGAGGGTCTGGCGCTGGTGCCGCTGCTGGCGCCGACGACGCCGGCGGAGCGCCGCCGACGGATCTGCGAGGCGGCACGTGGCTTCGTCTACGTCGTCTCCACCGTCGGGACCACCGGCGAGCGGAGCGAGATCCCCGCCGCGGTGACCGAACTGGTGGCGGCGACCAAGGAGGATGCGGCGACCCCGGTCGCGGTCGGGTTCGGGATCGGCACCCCCGCGCAGGCCGCTCAGGTGGGGGGAATTGCCGACGGAGTGATCATCGGCAGTCGCCTCGTCCGCGCCGCCGGCGAGGGCGGCTCGCCGGAAGGCGCCGCCGACGCCGTCGCGTCGTTTCTCAGCGAGACCCGCGACGCGCTCTCCGCGGGTTGATCCAATAGGATTCCGCGCGATATGGGAATGGTCGTAACTCTCTTCCTGGCGATCGCCGCGATGGTGATCGGCTACGCCGCGTTCGGCCAGGGCGGCGGCGTCGCCGGCATGATCTTCTTCGGCGTGCTGATCATCGGCGCCGCGCTGCGCACGCTGAAACCGCAGAGCTCTTAGGCGAACGCGCTCAGGCGCGGGTCGCTACCAGCTGGAGGTACTCGGCCTCCAGGACCATCGCCTTGTCGCCGGCGGTGTTCGCCTCGTTGAGGAACGCCAGGAAGTCTTCGGTCAGCGCCTGCTCGCCCTCGGGGCCGACTCGTTCGTAGGCCATCTGGGTGGGGCCGAAGTACTTGCGGAAGAACTCGACGTAGTGCTCGGCCGAGCGGAACGGCTGGCGCGAGATGCGCCGCTCGAAGCGGATCTCGGTGACGGCGTCGCCGAACAGCTCGCGGACTCGCTCTTCGGTCCCCCAGAGCAGCGGCGATTCGACCCCGGGAGGCGGTGGCGCGTGCTTGGCGATCGTCTGGAACATGGTGCCGACGGCGCCCACCGGCGTCCAGTTGGCCATGCCGATGCGGCCGCCGGGCCTGGTGACCCGCAGCAGCTCGGCCGCGGTCTGCGGCTGATCGGGCGCGAACATCGCCCCGAAGATCGACATCGTCACATCGAAGCTGGCGTCGTCGAAGGGCAGATCCTGGGCGTCCGCCTCGACGAACTCGACGCCGAGTCGCTCGGCCGCGGCGCGTTCCCGGCCGCGTTCCAGCAGCGCCGGCACGTAGTCGGCGCCGACGACACCACCCCAGCTGCGCCGCGCCGCCGCGATCGCAGCATTGCCGCTGCCGCAGGCGACGTCGAGCACCCGCTCGTCGGGGACGATCTCCAGCGCCTCGGCAAGGCCCTCGGCGGCGGGGTAGACGAGCGCGGCGACCATCGCGAAGTCGCCTTTCGACCAGATCCCCTGCTGGATCTGGGTAACTGCTTGGAGGTCCGGTGCGTCGTTCATCTGGCTCACCCTCTCACGTGAAGAACCGTTTGGCTATCTCCAGCAGGTGCAGGTCGACCTGCTTGACCTTCACCGCTTCCTCCAGCGGCACTCCCGTCATCCGGGTCCCGTGCATCGCCGCCATCTTGCCGAATTCGCCCGCCTTCGCCATCTCGTAGGCGTGGGCGCCGTAGAGGCTGGCGAGGACCCGGTCGGTGGAGGTCGGGGTGCCGCCGCGCTGGACGTGGCCGAGGACGGTGACACGGGTCTCGTAGCCGGTGCGGCTCTCCAGCTCGGCGGCGAGCGCCGCGCCGATCCCGCCGAGCCGCGGGTAGCCGTATTCGTCGCTGTCCTTGATCGGCTGGATCAGGCGTTCCTCGCCGCTGTCGAAGGCGAGCTTGGCGCCCTCGGCGACGACGATGATCGAGAAGTCCTTGCCGCGGTCGTGGCGGCGGGTGACGTCGTGGCAGACCTCCTCGACGGTGGTCGGCTGCTCGGGGATGACGATGCAGTCGGCGCCGCCGGCGAGGCCCGCGTAGGCGGCGATCCAGCCGGTGCTGCGGCCCATCACCTCGACGACCATGATCCGGTCGTGCGACTGGGCGGTCGTGTGGAGCCGGTCGATCGCGTCGGTGACGATCTGCACGGCGGTGTCGAAGCCGAAGGTGAAGTCGGTGCCGCCGACGTCGTTGTCGATCGTCTTCGGCACTCCGACCAACGGCAGGCCGTGATCGGCGTGCAGCTGGCGGGTGATCTCCATCGTGTGCTCGCCGCCGATCGCGACGACCGCGTCGAGCCGCTGCGCGGCGAAGGCGGCGGCGACCTTCTCGACCGCGTCCTCGCGGATCGGCTCGAAGCTGGAGGTGCCGAGGATCGTCCCGCCCTGGTGGAGGATCCCCGAGACCCGCAGCATGTCCAACGGTTCGAAGTCGTCCTCGGCGAGGCCGCGGTAGCCGCGGCGGATCCCGATCGCCTCGTCGCCGCGCTGCATCGCCGAGCGGGCGACGGCGCGGATTGCCGCGTTGAGGCCGGGGCAGTCACCGCCGGCGGTCAGGACTCCGATTCGCATCCGAGCGAGTTTAGGAGGCCGATCCCTCTTAGGATCGATGCCGATGCCGCGCCTGCCGATGATCGTGGTCGCCTGCCTGCTGGGCGCGGTGTTTGCCGCCGGCTGCGGCGAAGGCGGCGCGGGCGAGGGCGCGCGGGTGACGGTCTACGTGAGCGCGCCGTTGCGGGGGCCGGAAGCGTCGGCGGGGAAGAGGCTCTGCGCCGGCGCGCGAGCGGAGGCGGCGAAGGCCGGTGGCAGGGTTGAAGACCTGCGGCTCGCGGTGGTCTGTCTCGATGCGGCAGACGGCGCGGGCGGCTGGACGCTGGCCCAGGTTGGGGCCAATGCGAGGCGGGCGACCGAGGACTCGAGCGCGGTCGCCTACGTCGGCGAGCCGGACCCGCGGGCACGGAAGCAGTCGCGGCCGATCGTCGCGGCGGCGGAAATCGCCGCGATCGGTGGCGTCTCCGGCGAGGAGGCGGTGGCAAGCGTGATCGCGGCGATCCGCGACGGCGACGCGAGCGAGCCCCGGGACGCGGTCTTCCAGGCCGAGGGTTGATGGTCTCGGTGCTGGTGCCGACGCGGGGGCGGCCTGAGGCGCTGGCGCGGTGCGTCGCGGCGCTGGAGGCGCAGACGGTTCCGGTTGACGTAGTCGTCGTCGAGGACCGAGAGGGCAGGGGGCCGGCCTGGGCGCGCAACGAGGGCGTGCGGCAGGCGCGGGGGGAGGTCGTCTGCTTCACCGACGACGACTGCGAGCCGGAGGCGGGGTGGGCGGAGGCGCTGGCGGCGCCGATCCTTGCCGGGGAGGTCGAGGCGGCGACTGGTCCGGTTGCGGTCGGGGAGGGGGCTACGGCGGCCGACCGCGCCTGGGAGGCGATCGTTCACTACCTGCAGGTGAGGGCGGCCGCTCCCGGCACGGCATCGCCGGGATTTGTCGTTACCGCCAACTTGGCCGCAAAACGCTCGTTGCTCGATCGTCTTCCTTTCGACGAGTCGTTCTCGGCGGCTGCCGGCGAGGACCGCGACTGGGGCGAGCGCGCAGCGCGGTCGGGCGCGGCGGCCGCATTCGTCCCGACCGCGATCGTCGTCCATCAGAGCGGGATGCGTATTGGTGACTTCCTGCGCCAGCAATACCGCTATGGACAGGGAGCAGCCCACTACCGCGCCGGCGACGCCGGCCGCCGCCCAGGCCCCCCCAGCTTCTATGCGGCTCTGATCCGCGCTGGCTTCCGGGCGGGCCTCGGTCCCGGCCTCCTCGTCACCGCCGCCCAGGTCGTCACCGCCGCCGGCGTAATCACCGCGACCGCAAAAACCCTTCTTGAGGGATGGTTTTTGCGGTCTCGGCGTTAGCGCTCGAGGAGGGATTGGCCGCTGAGGCCTTCGAGCGGGATGTCTGACATCGCGGCAACGGTGGCGGCGATGTCGGTGACTCGGGCGGGGCGACTTGGGTCGCGGACGCGGCTGGTGCGGGGGGCGAGGATCGCCCAGGCGTCGCCGTCGGTGTGGTTGCCGGTGCGACCGCTGCCCGCGCCCTGGCGCTTGATGCTGCCGAAGCGGGGGGAGTGGAGGCCGTCGAGATCGACTGCGGAGGTCGGCCGCCAGCGGACGACCAGATCCGGCAGGCGGTCCACGGCGGCACCTTGCCAGCGCTCGCCGACCTCGTCGACCGCGACCACCGCCGGCTCGCCGTCGGGGTCGCGGAAGTCGAGCAGGCCCTCGCGGATCTGCGCGACCAGCTCCTCGCCCTCGCTGATGCCGACGATCCCCTCCCGCTCGCGGCCGGTGCGGTTGAGGCGGATGTAGCCTTGGTTGTCGGCCGGGTGGGCGAAGGCGCGGGTCGTCGACCAGTCGACCCCGCGCAGCTCCATCCGCGTCGTCAGCTCCAGCGCCAGGCGATCCGGCATCGCCGCGGCGACCGCCCCCCGGGCGCGGCCGGACACGAGGCCGCGCAGTCGCCAGATCGCGCCGGAATCGGAGTCCCCACCATCGCGTGGTTCCTTTGTCCTCCTATTGCGGACAAAGGAACCACGCGATGGCTGCGGGCCTGCGAGGACGGCGGCGAGCATCCCCGGCAGCAGGTCGGCGCGGCTGGTGTTGCGGTCCATCCCCAGGACCGAGGTGACGATCGCGTCGCACTCGTCGGGGAGGGCGTCGAGGACGCGGCCCAGCTGGGCGTCGACCTCCTCGTAGATCCCGGCCAGGGCCGGGTCGCCCCAGAGCCGGTGCCCGGCCAGGTGGGGTGCGGCGAAGACGATCCAGGCGAGGTCGAAGGATCGCGCCCGCAGCCGCTCGATCGCCAGGTCGGCGATTCGCCCGGGCGCTCGCAGGAACCGCTCGCGCAGGCGCCGTGCCTGCCGCTCGGTCTGGGCGCCGAAGACCTCGGTCACGTCCGGGGGGCGGCCATGGCGCCGTCGCGCTTGACGGTCCCCGCCCTCGGGCACCGCCCAGCGTTCGAGCACGACCCGCTCCCGCATCCCCCAGCCGCAGTAGAGCTCGCCCTCTGCCGCGGCCGGTCGATGGCACTCGTAGGGATCGATCGCAAGCGTGCTGCGGCCGGCACGGCCGAGTCGATCCCAGATCGGCGGTGGGGCCTCGAATCCGGAGGCGAGCCGGATTCGCTGGTCGTCGCCGGTCCACTGGAAGGGATAGAAGAGCCCGTGGTCACCGGTCTCGACCCCTCGGTAGAGGTCCTGGTAGGCGCTGGCAGGAAAGTGCTGGGCCGGCGTCTCGAGCTCGAGGCGGGTCCCCTCGAGGCTCAGGGCCTCGAGGTTCGGCAACCGGCCTTCGCCTTCGAGTTGCTCCAGCAGCGAGGTGCTGGCGGCGTCGAACTGGATGACGGCGATCATGACTGGGTCCCGGCTGGTGCGACGGTGACCTCGGCACCATCCAGCTCCGCCGATCGACGGGCGGCTTCGACGATGGACATCGCCGTGATCCCGTCGGCGGCGGTGGGAAGACGTATGCCGCGCCGGCGCCCCCCAACTGCACCACCCCCTACACCCAGCAGAGGTAGGGGGTGGTGCAGTTGGGGGGTCAAGTCGCGCAGCGCCTCCAGCTGTCGCCGGAGGGAGAGAATGAGTGGGTCGGGTCTGCCAGTCAGGGCCGAGAGGCGAGTGCGTATGCCTCCCCAGGCCGAGTGCGCCAACTCCTTCCCCGCGCGGTCGTGGACGGTGATCAGCTCTCGGTGGCCGCGGTCGGTCGCGCATGAGATGCGGGCGCGGGCGCGGGTCAGCTCCAGCTCCAAGTTGGCGCCCTCGGGCGCGATTTCGGCTCGTCTCACGGCGATTGGGGCGCTGTGCGTCAGATGGCAGGCGAGGTCGATCAGGTGGATTCCGGCGTCGAGCAGCGCCTCGTCGTGGGATTGGTGGGCGCCCCAGGCTTCGCGCCGGAAGCGGAGTTCGAGGTCGAGCTCCAGCCAACCCTCGGTTGGGATCGCGTCGCGCAGCTCGTGGCCCTGGAGGAAGCGGCGGTTGAAGGCGAGGAGGGGCTGGGGGTCCAGCGCCGCCAGCTGTTCGGCCGTGGCGAGGTCCGGTGCCGGCGGCTTCTCGACCAGGGCACGGACACCGGCCGCGGCGGCCTCCTCCGCCAGGGAGAGATGGTGGGCGGTGGGGGCGGCGACCACCAGGAGGTCGAGCGGCGTCTCGAGCAGCTCGCCGAGCCCGGCGACAGCCACCGCCTGGTCGCCACCGCGCTCCCAGAGTTCGGCGCACTTCTGCAGCCGGTCCGGATCCGGGTCGGCGAAGCCGGCGATCATCACGCCCTCGGCGGCGAGCGCTGCTGGCACGTAGCCCCGCTCCGCGATGCGGCCGCAGCCGGCGATGCCCAGCCTCACGAGCGTTCCTCGCCGAGGTGCTGGACGAGCGCGACCGGTACCGCGGCCGCCGCCGCGAGCTGATGCAGCTGGTGCAGGCCGATTCCGGCGAGTAGCAGCTTCGCCCCGCCGCGCCGGGCGAGCAGCGCGTAGAGGTCGCGATCCAGGATGAGGTTGGCGGCAAGCGCCGCGGTGGCCAGGCGGGGGCGCCGCGCAAGCAGCGAGCCGAGCAGGGCGGCAGAGGCTCCGGCGCTGGCTCGACGGCGCCAGCCGAGGTTGAGCGCCGTGCTGCCGGAGCCCTCGCGCAGCAGCAGCCGCGCCCACGGCACCCCGCGCCGGCCGAAGTCGGTCGCGACCATGCTCGCCGGGGTCCAGGCCTTGAGGTGCCGCCCGCGGATCCCTGGGTCGAGGCGGATCCGCTGGCCCCGGCGCCGCAGCCGCATCCCCAGGTCGATGTCCTCGACGCTCGGCTCGGGATAGCCCTCGGCGTCAAAGCCACCCGCCGCTTCGAACGCCTCGCAGCGGACCGCGCCGAGCCCGGCCCAGAAGGTCTCCGCCTCCCCCGCGGCGCCGGCGTGGACGTGGTGGTGCAGCAGGTTGCGGTAGCGGGAGGTGAGGCCGGGGTCGGAGGGGTCGTCGTCATAGGCGCCGAAGACGGCGGCCAGTCCCGGGTCGGCCGCGAAGTGCGCCTGGATACGCGCCAGCGCGTCGGGGTGGACCTCGACGTCGGAGTCGACGAAGACGAGGACCTCCGCCGTCGCGGCCGAGGCCCCGCGGTTGCGCGCCGCGGCGGGCCCGCTGCCGGCCGGCTCGCGCTGCGCGATCAACGCTTCCGGCACCAGGTCGCCCGCTTCGAGCGCTGCCAGGCAGCGCTCCAGGGTCGCGGGGCGATCGGTCGCCGGGACGACGACGGCGAGGGTCGGGACGGAGCCGCGCGGGTGACGCGGGTCCGGGGGGGAAGCCGGCATTAGGGATACCTAATACCATCTCGCGCCTCGATGACGGTGCCCGCCTCCAGTCCGGAATCCGCGCCCATCGCCGTGCTTGGCGCCGGTCCCGCCGGCCTCACCGCCGCCTATCGCCTGGTCCAGCGGCGCCTCCCCGTCGTCGTCTTCGAGGCCGGCGAGGAGGTCGGTGGGCTCGCGCGCACCGTTGTCCGCGACGGCTACCGCTTCGATCTCGGGGGACACCGCTTCTTCACCAAGAGCGCCGAGGTGGAGGCGCTGTGGGAGGACCTGCTCGGGCCGGAACTGCTGGTGCGGCCGCGCCTCTCACGCATCTACTGGCGCGGGCGCTTCATCGAGTACCCGCTGCGACCGGCCGACGTCTTCGCCAGGGTTGGCCCACTGGAGCTGGCCCGCAGCCTCGGCTCCTACGCCCGCGCCCGCCTCGGCCGCCGCCCGGAGGCCGAGACCTACGAGGACTGGGTCACCGCCCGTTTCGGCCGCCGCCTCTTCGAGCTCTTCTTCAAGACCTATACGGAAAAGGTCTGGGGGGTGGGGACGGACGAGCTGCGGGCCGAGTGGGCGGCGCAGCGGATCGCCGACCTCTCGGTCTCTTCGGCATTGCGGGCGGCGCTCCCCGGCGGCGGCGAGAGGCCGAAGAGCCTGATCGAGCAGTTCCGCTACCCGCGGCTGGGGCCGGGTCAGATGTGGGAGGAGTTGGCCCGGCGGGTCGAGGGGGGCGGCGGCGAGATCCGCCTCGGCGCCCCGGTCGAAGGGCTCGAACACGAGGACGGGCGCCTGACCGCGATCCGCGGCGGCGGCGACCGGGTCGAGGTGTCCGCGGCGATCTCCTCGATCCCGTTGCGGACCACGGTCGGCGTCGCCGAACCGGCACCGCCGCGGGAGGTGATGATCGCCGCCGCCGGGTTGCGCTACCGCGACTTCCTCACCGTGGCGCTGCTGGTCGACGGCGAGCCGCCGTTCCCGGACAACTGGGTATACGTGCATGACCCGGGTGCGCGGGTCGGACGGATTCAGAACTTCCGCGCCTGGAGCCCCTGGATGACCCCCGACCCGCGCCGCTCCTGCCTCGGGCTCGAGTACTTCTGCTTTGAAGGTGATGACCTCTGGTGCTCCTCTGACGAGGAGCTGGTCGAGCTGGGCAAGCGCGAGGTGGGGGCGCTGGGGCTGATCGACCCAGAGCGGGTCGCCGGCGGGCACGTGGTTCGCGTTCCCAAGGCCTATCCCGTCTACGACGCCGAGTACGCCGGGCGGGTCGAGCGGATCCGCGGCTGGCTCGGCGGGTTCTCGAATCTCCAGCAGATCGGCCGCAACGGCCTCCACAGGTACAACAACTCCGATCACTCGATGTTGACCGCGATGCGGGCGGTGGAGAACCTCTGCGACGGGGCTGGGCACGACGTCTGGGCCGTCAACGCCGACAGCGTCTACCACGAGCGCGAAGAAGCGGACGAGCAGCCCTACAAGACGGCGCCGGAGACCCCGGCTATGGCCCGGCCGCTGGCTGAGCTGGGCGAGTAGGCGTTCGCGGCGGGCAGGGGAGTTGAGTTGCTCTCCAGGTGCCGGCGTGGGCGATCACGTTTCCGCCGGGGATTGGCTCGGTCGAGAGGGCGATGCCGTAGAGGGGTTTCCGGCGGACGGGGACTGCTGCGATCGGTTCCTCCAGCTTCCAGGCTAGGGCAGTCTGCTCGCGGACGTGGGCCATGCGGACGTAGTCGTGGCAGGCGAGCAGGGCGTCGGGACCGGTTGCATTGACCAGGTCGAAGAGATGATCCAGCGACCGCGTCTGCCGCTCGACAATGCGCACGTCTCCCGGCACCTGGGCAGCGCGCCAGGCGAAGCCCGCTACCGCGATGGCGAGCGTCGCCGTCACCAGCACCCGCAGCGGCCAGACCGCAGAATGTCCGCCGGACGCTTGTGCCGCATAGCGGAACGAAGGTCCGGCGGACTTTGTTTCGGGGTCGGGGGAGAGGGAGGCGGCGGTGCGGGCCAGCCCCACTCCGCCCAGCACGGCGATGACCGCCGTGGCCGGGGCGAGGAAGCGGGGGAGGCCCGCGAAGCCGGCGATTGCCATTACGGCCACGAGGAGGATCCAGGCGGTGGCGCCGGCGAGAAGGATCGCGAGGTGACGGTCGGTAGCGGTGCGGGGCGACTTTGCAAACCACTGGTTGACAAAGTCGCCCTGCCAGAGCAGGAGGGCGAGGCCGATCCAGGCGGCGGCGAGGGGGGCGGCTATCGCTCGTCCCAGGACGACGAGGCCGTCAAGCGGCTCGATGCCCCCGGCGCGGGCGGTTTCGCCTCCCTCGAGCGGCGTGCCGGCGCCGAGGAGGTCGGGGACGAACCAGGCGAGCGGGACGAGGACCGCGACGACGATCGCGGTGGGACGTAGGCGCGGCTGCTCCCTGCTCGCATAGAACGCCCAGAGCGCCAGGAACGGCCAGACTTCCGGCCGCAGCAGGGCCGCCGCCGTCCCCAGTGCGAGGACGGCACCTCGGCGCTCGTCGAGAGCCGCCCAGACCGCTCCCAGCACCAGGGCCACCAGCAGCGGCTCCGAGAGGCCGCCGGTGAACTGGCGCAGCGGCGGCGTGAACGAGTCCGCCGTGAGGGCGACCGAGCCGGCGGCGAGTGCCGCCCCGGCCCAGCGCCAGCGTCCGGCCTCCTCGCCAGCCAGCCGCGCCGCCAACAGCGCGGCCAGCAGCGGCGCGCAGATCCAGCCGGCGCGGGCGATCAGCAGCCAGCCCTTTGGCGCCGCGTCGCCGAGCAGCGAGAGCGGCGCGTCGACCAGGACCGGCAGGGGCTTCCACGACGGCCCGGCGGCGGTCTCGAATCCGCCGTGCAGCATCTCCCGCCCCCAGACCAGCCAGGCCCAGGGGTCATAGAGCGGGAGGTAGGGGAGAGCGAGCGATACGGCGGCGAGCGCGAGCGCCACCGCAACCGCGAGGCGCGGCCCGGCTCTCACCCGATCACGGCGGCGCCGCGCCCTGCTCGCTCAACAGGTAGACGGGGACCGCGGCGACCGCCAGCAGGACCAGGGCCGGGATCGCGCTCGCCTCGTAGAAGCCGTAGGTGGTCTGCGTCCAGATATCGGTCGCCAGCGTTTTGAACCCGATCGGCGAGAGGATCAACGTCACCGTCAGCTCCTTCATCGCGTGCAGGAAGACGAGCGCGGCGCCGGCCATCACCCCGCCGCGGGCGAGCGGGATCGTGATCGTGCGGAAGACTTCGGCCGGGCCGCGGCCCATCCCGCGCGCCGCCTCTTCGATTCGCGGCGAGAGCTGGACCAGCGAGCTCGCGGTCGGGCCGATCGCCAGCGGCAGGTAGTGGATCGTCATCGCGAAGACCAGCAGCGCGATCGTCTGGTAGAGCGCCGGCACCGCCCGGGTCGCGAAGAAGACGAGCCCGAGCGCGACGAGGATGCCCGGCAGCGCGTAGCCGGCGTGCGCAAGGCGCTCGATCGCCCGCGTCATCCGCGAGGGGTAGCGGACCACCAGCGCCGCCACGACCAGCGCCGCGATCGCGCCCGCCACCGCCGCCCAGACCGCGATCAGCAGCGAGTTGCCGCCCAGGGCGGCGATCGTGTTCCACGAGGTGCTGCCGGTCGAGATCCCTTTGTTCGCCCAGTAGATGAGGACGCCAACGGGCAGGACGAAGGCGATCAGCACGACCAGCGAGCAGAAGCCGAGCGCCGGCCAGCGCCAGCGGCCGAGCCGGTAGGGCTGGGTGGGACGCAGGGTGCCCGGGCCGAGGCGATGGACGCGCCGCGCGCCGCGCACCCGCGAGCTGGCGACCAGCAGGAGCAGCATCGCGACCACGAGCACGGCGCCGAGCGCGGCGGCGGCGACGCGGTCGAAGCTCGACTGGTAGGCGATGTAGATCTCGGCGGTGAAGGAGTCGAAGCGGAGGATCGAGACGGCGCCGAAGTCGCTGATCACGAAGAGGGCGACGAGCAGCGAGCCGGCGGCGATCACCGGCCACAGCTGCGGCAGGACGACGGTGCGGAAGACCTCGAGCGGCCCGCGACCCATCGCCCGCGCCGCGTCCTCCAGTTGCGGGTCGATCCGCCGCAGCGCCGCCCGCAGCGGGATCAGCACCAGCGGGTAGGTGAAGAGCGTCAGCACCAGCCAGGCGCCGAAGAAGCCGTAGATCGAGGGCAGCTCGATCCCGAGCGCGTGCTGGACCATCCCCTTTGGCCCCAGCGCCGCGACCAGCAGGTAGGCCCCGACGTAGCTGGGAATCACCAGCGGCAGCGTGCAGAGGACCGCCCAGAGGCGCCGTCCGGGGAGGTCGGTCCGGACCGTGAGCCAGCCGATCGGCAGCGCCAGCGCGACTGAGGCGACGACCACGGCCGCGGTCAGCGCCGCGGTCCGCAGCAGCGTCTCCAGCGCCCGCGAGGAGAGCGCCGTTTCCAGCGCCGCCGAGAAGTCGCCGAAGACGACGACGGCGAGGTAGGCCGCCGGCAGCACCGCGGCGGCGCCGACGAGCGCCCCGGCGGCCAGCAGCCAGACCGGAGCGGGGCGCGACCGGGCCACTACAGCGCCCCGCTCTCCTGCATCAGTTCGATCGTCCCCTGGATCTCCTTCAGGTCGACCAGACTGGCGTCGGAGACAGGGATCTTGTCGACCGGCACGCTCAGCGAGGGGTCGGGCTTGGCACCCTTGGCGAGTGGGTACTCCTTCGAGCTCGAGGTGAAGAACGCCTGCGAGCGGTCGGAGAGCAGCGAGCGGACGAAGGCGAAGGCTTCCGGCTTGCGGTCGCTCGATTCGAGCACGCCGACGCTGGTCAGCAGCATCAGCGAGCCGAGCCCGCCGGGCGGGAAGTAGACGGCGACCGGGTAGTCGGGACCTTCTTCGCCGATCGCCTGGGCGACGTAGTAGTGGTTGATCAGGCCGGCGTCGATTTCGCCTTTGGCGATCGCGTCGCGGATGGTCACGTTGTCGGGAAAGGAGACGGCACCGTTGTCGACCATTTCTTCCAGCCATTGACCAGTTCGGTCATCGCCGTATCGGGCGCGCAGCGCGGTGACGTACTCCTGCATGCTGGAGGAGGCAGGGCTCCAGCCGACCCGGTCCTTCCACTTCGGCGCGGTCAGGCCGAACGGCGAGGGCGGCAGTTCGGATTCGGAGACGACGTCCTTGTTGTAGGCGATCACCCGGGCGCGGCCGGTGATGCCAACCCAGCGGCCATCCGGGTCGCGGTAGCGCGCCGGCACCCGGTCGAGGATGTCCCGCGGCAGCTTGGCGAGCAGCCCGGCTTCGGCGACCGCGGCGATCGCACCCGGCTCCTGCGCGAAGAAGACGTCGGCGGGGGAGGCGTCGCCCTCCTCGACCAGGGTCGCGGCGAGGTCGGCGGTTTCGGCGAAGCGGACCTGGACGTCGCGGTTGGCCTCGGCCTCGTAGCTGTCGATCGCGGGACCGATCGCGGCCGGGATCCGCCCCGAGTAGAGGGTGATGCCTTCGACGTCGGGCTCGTTCGAGCCGCCGCCGCTGTCTTCGGTGCTGAAGCCGCACCCCGCGGGCAGGACGAGGCCGGCGAAGACCGCCAAGGCGGCGAGCAGCCGCGTTCGTTGCGAGAGGGGGTGGCTCATGGGAAAGACAGTTAGGTTGCCCTAATCTTATGGATTCCTCCCTTTATGGAGCTTGAAGAGCCCAACCTGACCCCTGGCCTGCGCCTGCGCGGCCTGCGCAAATCGTTCGGCGACGTCGTCGCCGTCGACGGTCTCGACCTCGACGTCCCCGAGGGAGCGATCTGCGCCCTGCTCGGCCCCAGCGGCTGCGGCAAGACGACGACGCTGCGGCTGATCGCCGGCCTCGAGCGCTGTGACGCCGGCACGATCGAGATCGGCGGCAAGCAGGTCGAGGGCCCGGGAGGCTCAGTGGCCGCCGAGCGCCGCCGGATCGGGATGGTCTTCCAGGACTACGCGCTCTTCCCGCACATGGACGTCGCCGCCAACGTCGGCTACGCGCTGGGCCGCCGGCCAGACCGCGCCAGGGTCGAGGGCGCGCTGGAGGCGGTCGGCCTCGGCGGCCTCGGCGCCCGCAACCCGCACGAGCTCTCCGGCGGACAGCAGCAGCGGGTGGCGCTGGCGCGGGCGCTGGTCGCCGAGCCGCGGGCGCTGCTCCTCGACGAGCCCTTCTCCAACCTCGACGCCGGCCTGCGGGCGCGGGTCCGCGAGGAGGTGCGCGAGATCCTCACCGAGCAGAAGCTGACCTCGGTCTTCGTCACCCACGACCAGGAGGAGGCGCTGAGCGTCGCCGACGTGGTCGCCGTCGTCAACGAGGGCAAGGTCGAGCAGGTCGGGACGCCCGAGGACGTCTATTCGCGCCCGGCGACCCGCTGGGTCGCCAGCTTCCTCGGCGAGATCGAGGTGCTGCCGGGCAAGGCGACCAACGGCTCGATCGAGTGCGAGCTCGGCCAGCTCCCGAACCGCGAGGGCCACACCGGCGAGGTCGACGTCCTGGTGCGGCCCGAGAGCCTGGCGATCGGGACGATCGAGCCGCCGGATCGCCGCAGCCAGAAGGCAACCGTCGTCTCCCGCAGCTTCTTCGGTCACGACCAGCTGGTCGAACTGGAGCTGCCCTCGGGCAGCATCGTCAAAGTTCGCCGCCTCGGCTTCCCCGCCTGGCACCCGGGCGACCGCGTCAGCATCTGGATCGAGGGGCCCGCGGACGTGCTCGCGCGGGACGTCTAGAGCAGGTCTCGCAGAGCCGCGTCGAGCTCGGGGAACTTGAATTCGTAGCCGAGCTCTTCGGTTCGCTTCGGGATCACCCTGGCGCCGCCGCGTAGGACCTGCCCGAACTCTTTGCCGAATTTGGCGTCGAGGACCAGGCCCGGGACCGGCATCACCGCGGGGCGGTTCAGCGCCCGCCCCAGAGCCTTGGAGAACTCCTTGTTCGTCGCCGGGTTGGGTGAGCTGGCGTTGACCACGCCGCTGACGTTCTCGTTGTCCAGGGCCCAGAGCAGGATCCCGATCTCGTCGTCGATGTGGAGCCAGGCGAGGTACTGGTTGCCGCCGGCGAGCGGGCCGCCGACTCCCAGCTTGAACGGGGCCAGCATCTCCGTCAGCATCCCGCCCGCGGTGCTCAGCACCTGGCCGGTGCGGGTGATGACGAGGCGGACGTCGGGGTTGTCGAGCTCGTGGGCGGCGGCCTCCCAGGCCTGGACGACCTGGGCGTCGAAGCTGGTCCCCGGGCCGTCGCTCTCGTCGACCTCCTCGTCGCCGCGGTTGCCGTAGTAGCCGACAGCCGACTGGCTGACCAGCACCTTCGGCGGGGTCTCCAGCGCCGCGATCGTCCCGACCAGGTTGTGGGTTCCCTGGCGGCGGCTCTCCATGATCCGCTCTTTCGCCTCGTCGGTCCAGCGCTGGTCGATCCGCTCGCCGAGCAGGTGGACGACGCCGTCGACGCCCTCGAAGGCCGCCGGATCGGGCCGTTCCAGCGTCGGCTCCCACCGGTGCCAGGTGACGCGCGGGTTGTCTTCCCGCGCCCGTCCTGTCTCCCGGGTCAGGCCGACGACGTCGTCGCCGCGGGCGAACAGCGCGTCACACAGAGCCTGGCCGATCGTGCCGCTGGCGCCGGTGACGAGGACGCGCACCGGTTAGCTCGCCTCCACGGTGGCGAAGGTCCCGGTCTCCTCGTCGATCCGGGCGATGCCGTCGCGCTTGGCCTCCTCGACCACCGCTTCGGCGACCTTCGGCGCGACTTCGCGGTTGAAGACGCTGGGGATGATGTAGTCCTCGGCCAGGTCCTCCTCGGAGACCGCCATCGCGATCCCCTTGGCGGCGGCGAGCTTCATCTCCTCGGTGATACTGGGGGCACCGGCATCGAGGGCGCCGCGGAAGATGCCGGGGAAGGCGAGCACGTTGTTGATCTGGTTCGGGTAGTCGGAGCGGCCGGTGGCCATGATCCGCACGTACGGCGCCGCCTCCTCGGGCATCACCTCGGGGGTCGGGTTGGCCATCGCGAAGACGATCGCGTCGTCGTTCATCTTGCCGAGCGACTCGGGCTGGATGATCCCAGGACCGGAGAGGCCGACGAAGATGTCCATGCCCTCGATTACGTCGTCGGGCTGTCCCTGGATCAGCTCAGGGTTGGTCTGCTCCGCGTACCAGCGCTTGGCGTCGTTCATCTCGCCCGACTCGTAGTCGGCGCGGGTGGTCGCGAGCGCGCCCTTACGGTCGCAGCCGACGATCTGGGTGATCCCGGAGGCGAGCATCATCTTCGAGACCGCTACCCCGGCGGCGCCGAGCCCTACCACCAGCACTCGCAGCTGCTCGATCGGTTTGCCGGTGATCTTCAGCGCGTTGAACAGGGCGGCCATCGTCACCACCGCGGTGCCGTGCTGGTCGTCGTGGAAGACGGGGATGTCGATCGACTCCTTCAGCCGGTCCTCGATCTCGAAGCAGCGCGGCGCGGAGATGTCCTCCAGGTTGATGCCGCCGAAGGTGGGAGCCATCAGCTCGACCGCGCGGACGATCTCGTCGGCGTCCTGGGTGTCGAGGCAGATCGGGAAGGCGTCGACCCCGGCGAACTCTTTGAACAGCATGCACTTGCCCTCCATCACCGGCATCGCCGCCTCGGGGCCGATGTTGCCGAGGCCGAGCACGGCGCTGCCGTCGGAGACGACCGCGACGGTGTTCTTCTTGATCGTGTACTCGAAGGCTTTGCTGCGGTCGTGGTGGATGTCCATGCAGACGCGGGCGACGCCGGGCGTGTAGGCCATCGAGAGGTCGTCACGCGTCTTCACCGGGTACTTGTTGTGCATGTCGATCTTGCCGCCGCGGTGCATCTGCATGGTGCGGTCGACGTAGTCGAGGACGCGGGCACCGCGGGTCGAGCCGATCGCCCGCAGGATCTTCTCCCAGTGCTCGCGATCGGTGGCGTCGATCGTGAACTCGCGCACCCGTTTGCCCTCCGGCCCGGCACCGGGAACGAGGTCGACGCCCTGCAATTGACCGCCCGCCTCGGCGATCGCCGCGGTCAGCCGCCCCAGGGGCTCTTTGCGCGCATCGAGCTCGACGCGGATCGTGACGCTGTATTGGGCGCTGACGGCCATCGCGGCTATCGAATCAGATTCCGCCCGCGGGCTCGGTCCGCCGGCTTCCGCAGGATCGAAATGGTGGGTAAGGGGGAGAATTCGAAGCCCTGTCGACTTATGCGTCCGTATGGACGCAAAACTCGACACGCCCGACCGGGCCGCCTCGAAAATCGCCGCTCGACAGCACGGCGTAATCACCCGCCGACAGCTCGAAGCCTGCGGACTTGGATCCAAAGCGATCACGATCCGCGTCCGCAAAGGCCAGCTGAATCGCATCCACCGAGGTGTCTACGCCATGGGACACCGAGGCTTCAGCTGGCACGGGCGCTCGATGGCCGCAGTTCTCGCCTGCGGCGAGGGAGCGCTCCTGAGCCACGGCTCGGCCGCGTCCCTCTGGGGCCTCCTCGAACCGATCGAAGGGCCCATCCACGTCTCGATCCCCTCCACCTCGGGCCGCGCCCGGCGCTCGGGCATCCACCTCCACCGCGCTCCCTCGCTTCGCGCCCTGTCCCTCGCGGAGCCCTCCCCGTCGCCCTCCTCTACCTGGCGAGCAGGAGGGCGACGGGGAAGGCTCCTGGTCACCCACCGCGACAACATCCCGGTCACGAGCGTCGCCCGCACGATCGAAGACCTCCGCGCCACCTCCTACGTCCCGCCCTATCTCGTCCGCCGCGCCATCCGCCAGGCCGAGCTCAAGGGCTATCGCCTCGAGCACATCAGGACCGACCGCACCCGCTCAGACCTGGAGACCGCCTTCCTCGCTCTCTTCGCCTCTCACCGCATTCCCGCTCCCGAGGTCAACCCCAAGATCGGCCGCTACGAAGTCGACTTCCTCTGGCGTGCCCAGAAGCTCATCGTCGAGGCCGACACCTGGACCTACCACCGCGGCTCGGTCGCCTTCGAGGATGACCATGCCCGCGACCTCTACCTGCGCCAGCAGGGCTACAAGGTCCACCGCTTCACCGATCTCCAGCTCGAAACAGAGCCCGAGCGCATTGCGGCGGATATCCGGGAGGCGCTGTCGTAGAGTCGCCCCCGTGCCCGACGCCACCGCCGCGCCCCAGCTCTTCCTGATCGACGGCAACAGCCTCGCCTACCGCGCCTTCTTTGCCCTGCCGGAGTCGATCGGGACCAGCGATGGGCGGCCGACGAACGCGATCTACGGCCTCGCCTCGATGCTGGTGAAAATCATCGACGAACACCACCCGCAGGGCGTGGTCGTCGCCTGGGACGCCGGCTACAGCGGCCGCGAGAAGACCTACGACCTCTACAAGGCCCAGCGCAAACCGCGTCCGGACCTGCTGCGCGAGCAGTGGCCGCACCTGATGCCGCTGGTCGAAGCCTTCGGCTACACCAACGTCAAGGTCGAAGGCTTCGAGGCCGACGACGTGATCGCCTCGCTGGTCAGGCAGGCGCGCGAAGAGGGGATCGAGGTGATGGTCGTCACCGGCGATCGCGACGCCTACCAGCTGGTTGACGACGGGGTGCGCGTGATGAGCACCTCGCGCGGCATCACCGAGACCAAGATCTACGACCGTGCCGCGGTGCAGGAGCGCTACGGCGTCCCCCCGGAGCTGATCACCGACCTGATGGGGCTGCGCGGCGACACCTCCGACAACATCCCCGGCGTCCCCGGCGTCGGTGAGAAAACCGCGACCCAGCTGCTGCAGCAGTTTGGCTCGCTGGAAGCGGTGTTGGAAAGCGTCGACCAGATCTCTGGCGCGAAACGCAAACAGAACCTCACCGAGCACGCCGACGACGCGCGCATGTCCAAGCAGCTGGCGACGCTGCAGTACGACATCGAGACCGGCGTCGACCTGGCCGAGGCGATGGCGAGCGAGCCCGACCGCGGCGCCCTGCGCGAGTTCATGCGCGAGTTCGAGCTGCGGGCGGTGCTGGAGCGGCTTGAAGAAGCGCTGCCCGAGGGCGACGCCGTGCCGGGGCGCAAGGTCGAGACCGAGATCGAGGTCGAGGCGGTGGAGGCGAAGCCGGAGGACATCGGCAGCGGGCCGGTGGCGCTGGCGATCGACGGCAACCGCTGGGCCGGAGCTGAAGCCGGCCGCGTCCTCGTCGGGAACAGCACGCACGACGAGCTCGCCGTCGCCCTCGGCACCAAGCCTTTCGCCGCCCACGACGCCAAGTCGCTCGGCGGCGGCCGCCATGGCCTGCTCGCCGCCGCGGCCCGCGAGGGGATCGAGCCCAGCCTGGACCACGACACGATGGTTGCCGCCTACCTGCTGGAGCCGCAGCGCCGTACCTACGACCTGGTCGAGCTCGCCGCCGACGCCGGCATCGGCCTCGCCGCGGGCGCCGCCGCCGAGCGCGCCGAGGGAGACGGGCAGATGGCGCTGGGAGAGGAGGTCGAGGCCGGCCTCGACCCGGCCGAGGAAGCGCAGCTGGTCGCCGCCCTCGCCGCCGTCCAGGGGCCGCGGATCGAGGAGCTTGGGTTGAAGGAGCTGCTGCGCGAGGTCGAGCTGCCGCTGGTCGCGGTGCTGGCGGCGATGGAGCGCGAGGGGCTGAAGCTCGACGCCAAGCGGCTCGCCGAGGTCGGTGCCGGATTCGGCGAGCGGATCGAGACGCTGGAGAAGGAGATCTTCGAGTTGGCCGAGGAGGAGTTCACGATCGGCTCGCCGCAGCAGGTCGGTCGCGTCCTCTTCGAGAAGCTCGGCTTGACCCGCAAGCGGCGCGGCAAAACCGGGTTCTCGACCGATGCCCGTGTCCTCGCCCAGATCCGCGACGAGCACCCGATCGTCGAGAAGATCGAGCAGTGGCGGGAGCTGACCAAGCTGAAGAACACCTACCTCGACTCGCTGCCGGAGCTGATCGACCCCGCGACCAGCCGCGTCCACACCACCTTCAACCAGGCCTCGACCACCACCGGCCGCCTCTCCAGCACCAACCCGAACCTGCAGAACATCCCGATCCGGACCGAGATCGGCCGCCCGGTCCGCGCCTGCTTCGTCGCCGAGCGGGGATCGCAGCTGCTCTCCGCCGACTACAGCCAGGTCGAGCTCCGGGTCCTCGCCCACGTCGCCGACGAGGAGGTCCTGAAAGCGGTCTTCCGCGAGGGCGAAGACGTCCACGCCGCGACCGCCGCCGAGGTCTTCGAGATCGACCGCGACGAAGTCGACGTCGGCCAGCGCTCGAAGGCGAAGATGGTCAACTTCGGGATCGTCTACGGGCTGACCGGGTTCGGGTTGGCGGACCGTCTGAACATCCCCCGCAAGGAGGGGGAGGAATTCGTCTCCCGCTACCTCGAACGCTTTCCCGCGGTCCGCGCCTTCCGCGAGGAGGTGATCGAGCGGGCCCAGGAGGAGGGATTCGTCACCACCCTGATGGGGCGGCGCCGGCCGATCCCCGAGCTGCGCTCCGGCAATCCCAACACCCGCCGCCTCGGCGAGCGACTCGCGGTCAACACCGTGATCCAGGGCACCGCCGCCGACATCATCAAGGTCGCGATGGTGCGCTGCCAGAAAGCGCTGCGAAAGGCCGGAGGGGAGACCCGCCTCGTCCTGCAGATCCACGACGAGCTCCTCTTCGAGGGCCCGCCGGGGGAGATGGAGGCGGCGGCCGAGCTGGTGGAGCGCGAGATGTGCGCCGCCTACCCGCTCGAACCGCCGCTCGAGGTCGACGTCGGCATCGGCCAGGACTGGCTCGACGCCAAGTGACGCCGGCCCTCCCTGACTAGCTGTCGCTGACCTCCTTGCCCGAGAGCTCGACCTCCTCGAAGGTCGCCTGGCCGTTCTCGATCTTCAGCTCGGCCTCCTCGACGACGGCGCCGGGGACCAGCGCCGCGGTGGTGCAGAGGCGGTCGCCATGGTCGTCGTCGCCGTCATGCCCAGGGCCGGAGCTCTCGCTGCCGGGGCCCGAGTTGTCCTCGCCCTCGTGGCTCGATCCGGAGTCCTCGTCGCCCTGGTCGTCGCCGCCGTTGTCGTCGCCGGGCTCGTCGCCATGCCCACCGTTGTCGTCACCCGGCTCGACCTCGCCTTCGCCGCCGTCGTCGTCACCGGGCTCGGCCTCGCCGCTGCCGGAGCCGTCGCTGCTGACGCTGGCGGAGGAGCTGTCCTCGCACTCGATCTCGGTCGCGTCGGTGACGAGGCCGGAGATCGTGTCGGTGCCGAAGAGGTCGATCACGAGGCGGCCCGTCCCGGCGTCGAAGGAGTCGATCGTCCCTGCCTGCTCGCTGCCGTCCATCACCCCGTCGTCGTCGCTGTCGCGGTCACGCGGGTCGTCCCCGGCGAGGAACTCGCCGCGGTTGCGCAGGTGGTCGCCGTCCTGGTCGTGGCGCGCCTGGTTGACCGTCAGCGAGAGCTTGTGGCGCTTCTCCCAGCGGTCCGGGATGTGGTCGTGGTTGCGGTCCTTGGCAGCGGCCAGGGACGGCATGGCCAGGAGCGCAAGCGCTCCCAGCGCCAGCGCGAACCAGGTCATGCCGCTTTGGGGTCGCCGTGCCTTCTTCGGGGTCATGCCCTTCCTCCTAGATTCGAAGTGAACAACTGGTTGGGGCTGTAACCCGAGGCCGCGGCGAAGATCACGCGGCTATGGACTTGCGTCCAGCCCGCTCGTCTCGCCACTGACGTCGCCACCAGTGAGGTCACCGCTCCCCGAGCCCGAGCTCTCGTCGTCGGAGCCCGAGGTGCCGCCGTCCTCGACTTCGGCTTCGGGAGTGGTCGGGACCGGTTCGGACTCGATCTCGCCACTGCCGGGACCGGAGCTGTCGCCGCCACCTCCTCCGCCACCGTCGTTCCCGCCGCTGACGAAGCCGTCGTCACCCGAGCCGGAGTCCGAGGAACCGCTGTGGTCGTCGATCCCCGTGTCGTCGGAGCCCGAGCCCGAGCCGCCGTGGTCCTCGGAACCACTGTCGTCGCTGCCGTCGTGCCCGGAGATGGATCCCGGACCCGAGTTCGGCCCGGATCCGCCGTGGCCGCCGCCGTCGCCCGAGGGGTTGGAGTCTCCGCCCGAACCGCTGGAGCCGCTGTTCGGGCCGCTGCGGTCCCCGTCCGCGAGCAAGCCGCCGTCCCCGCCGGAGCGATCCTCGCCGCGACCTGATCCCTCTCCCCGGGCATCCTCGCCGTCACCGTGCCCGGACCGCGACCAGGCATCGTCTCCCGCGCCGCCGCCGGTCACCCAACCGCTGCGCCCGCCGGCTTTCTTGACGAGCGGCGCCGCCTCGGCGGCATCAGGACCCGGGCGGCCGCCACCATGGTTCTCGATAGCGACCCCGGCGCCCACCGTGCCGGCGATCAGCACCGTCGCCACCCCGACTTTCAACGCCCCGCCGCCAAGACCGCCGAGCACGGCCCCTCCGGCCGATGAGGCACCGGCGCCGGCGGCGATCGCGCCCCCGGCCCGGGCCGCGTCGTCGGCGTGATCGGCCAGCGCCCGCAGCACCGGCATCGGGATCAGCAGGCCGAAGCCGTCCCGCAGTGCCGCCCTTGCCCGGTAGATCGCCTGGCGCGCGGCACCGCCGCTGACGCCGAGTGCCGCGGCGATCTCCTCATGGCTCAGCCCTTCCAGCTCGCGCATCACCAGCGCCGCCCGCTGCGGCTCCGGCAGCGCCCTCAAGCGCCCCATCAGGTCGCGGATCTCCTCCCGCGACTCGACTTCGGCGGCGGCGCTGCGGGCGCCCGGCATCGTCTCCCGCAGCTCCTCGGCCAGCGGGGCCCGGTCGCGAAGGTCGTTCAGCGCCGTGTTGCGGACGATCCGGTAGAGCCAGGGCCGCAGCTCGATGGTCGCCTCGGAGCCGCGCAGCGCCGGCAGCGCCTTCGAGAAGGCGTCCTGGGTGACGTCCTCGGAGCGGCCGCCGACGATCGCCGCCGCGAAGCGGTCGAGCGGCCGCCGGTAGCGCCGCACGATCTCCTCGAAGGCGGCGTCGTAACCGTCGCGGACGAGGTCGACGAGGCGCCGGTCCGGCTGCGCGCGCAGCGTCGGGCCGACGAAGACACGGGCGAGGTGCTCGGCGGGAGGGGGCGTCATCGTGGTTGCTCCTGGCTACATCGACTGGTCGGCTCTACTGCGTTACTGATAAGAGAGCGGGGAAGTTCAACCCCGCACTAATCGACCAACACATGTCCAAGGCAAAGATCACGCGGCGCGGCGAGGAAATCCATGGATAGGGGGCTGGCGGTCCTGCTCACCGCGCTGGCCGGCGGGTTGATCGCCGCCCAGGCGCCGATCAACGCCGGCCTCGGCAAGGCGACCGGGAGCATGGCGGCCGCTCTGGTCTCCTTCTCGGTCGGGACCTTGGCGCTGGCGACGGTGGTCGTCCTCAGCGGCAAGGCGGGCGGGCTCACCTCGACCTTCGACGTCAGCTGGTACTACCTGCTCGGCGGCTTCCTCGGCGCTCTATACGTCTTCAACGCGCTGATCGCGGTCTCGGTGATCGGCGCCGGCGGGGTAGCCGCGGCGACCGTCTTCGGCCAGCTGACCGCCTCGGTGGTGATCGACCGGCTAGGCCTGTTTGGCTTGGACGAGGTCCCGCTCAGCCCCGAGCGCGTCCTCGGCGTCGGCCTGCTGCTGGCCGGCACCGTCCTGGTCGTGCGCTGAGCCGCCGGGAAGCCCGGCGCCGGCGTAATCCGGCGGCGCGATCCGCAGGTAGTGCGTGAACGACCAGTCGACGAAGCGCTTGGTGGCCATCAGCCTGATCAGCGGCGCCAGGATCCGCGGCGGCACCTTCGGGATCAGCTTCTGCACCCGCAGCATCCACTCGAACTTCCACTCGTGGGAGTCGTGGAAGGCGGCGTAGGTCTCGGCCGCCTGCTCGCGGCTCTGGCGCCCCTCGATGACGCCGCGCAGCTCGCGGCCGAGCGCGATCCCGAAGTAGAGCGCGGTGCGGATCCCCTCGGCGCTGAGCGGCAGGCAGTGGCCGGCCGAGTCGCCGGCGAAGAAGACGCCGCCCTCGGTCGCGCTGCGCAGCTTGTGAGGGATCCAGTTGCCCTGGTACTCGTTCGGTTCCTTGCCGAGGTCCTGGGTCAGCGCCACGGTGGTGTCCTTGACGTGGAAGCGGGGGTCGAAAGAGCCGATCCCGATTCGCAGCTCGTCCTTGGCCGGAAACGACCAGCCGTAGCCGGCGGGGACGTATTTGCGGTCGATCCAGATCGCGAGGTCCTCGGATTCGCCGCCGGGATGGACCTCGAGCCCGCGCGAGAGAGGTGCGTCGGGTGGCTGGTAGCCGTCGCCAGTAGCGAGCATCCGCCGCCAGCCGAGCGCGTCGATGACCAGCGGCGCGCGGATCGTGCCGCGGTCGGTCTCGACACCGACCATGCCGGTGCCGCCTGCGGCGACGGCCGCCCGTCCATTTACCTTGGCGGTCTCGAACTTCGCATCGCAGTCGCGCCAGAGCAGCTGGCAGATCTCGCGGTAGTCGAAGGTCGAGAAGGTCCAGGGCAGCTTGTAGCGGCTGGTGCCGTGGGGGGTGTGCATCACCAGCGTGTCGAAGCGCTGGCGCTCGGCGTCCATCAGGTCGAGGCGCCGCAGCCACTCGGTCGGGATCCCGCAGGCGGAGGTCTGGCGCTCGCCGATCTCGTAGCGGTCGACGACCAGGACGTCGGCCCCGGAGCCGGCCAGCTCGCGCGCCACCGTCAGCCCGGCGAAGCTGGCGCCGCAGATGAGGACGTCGCGCTCGCCGCCCAGGGGCGTGCGTTCGTCGCCGCGCTTGGTGGCTCGGACCGGCATCGCGCCCGATTCTGCCATCATTCGCCGCCGTGTCCGCGACCGAGACCCTGACCCCTGCGCCGAGCGCCACCCCCGTAGAGGGCTCAGGCGGCCTTCTACTGCAGATCGACGGCAAGATCGTCCCCAACTACGCGGCGACGATGGTCTCCTTCGAGGAGGGCGACGTCGTCAAAGGCAAGGTCGTCCGGATCGACAACGACGAGGTCCTCGTCGACATCGGCTACAAGGCCGAGGGGGTCATCCCCTCCAACGAGCTTTCGATCCGCAAGTCGGTCGACCCGCACGACGAGGTCGAGCTGCAGGAGGAGGTCGACGCCCTCGTCCTCACCAAGGAGGACGCCGAGGGTCGCCTGATCCTCTCCAAGAAGCGTGCCCGCTTCGAGAAGGCCTGGCGCCGCATCGAGGTCGCCGCCGACTCGGGCGAACCGGTCGAAGGCAGCGTCATCGAGGTCGTCAAGGGCGGTCTCATCCTCGACCTCGGCGTCCGCGGCTTCCTGCCGGCCTCGCTGGTCGACATCCGCCGCGTCCACAACCTCGACGAGTTCATGAGCCAGACGCTGGAGTGCAAAGTGATCGAGCTCAACCGCAGCCGCAACAACGTGGTGCTCTCGCGGCGCGCCGTCCTCGAGGAGGAGCGCAAAGAGGTCCGCGAGCAGATCCTCGGCCGCCTCGAGCCGGGCCAGGTCGTCGAGGGCAAGATCTCCAACATCGTCGACTTCGGCGCCTTCGTCGACCTCGACGGGATCGACGGCCTGATCCACATCTCCGAGCTTTCCTGGAGCCACGTCAACCACCCGACCGAAGTGGTGGCGATCGGCGACACCGTGCGGATCAAAGTCCTCGACATCGATCGCGACCGCCAGCGGATCTCCCTCGGTCTGAAGCAGACCCAGGAGGACCCGTGGCAGCGGGTGATCAGCACCCATCGCTCCGGCGACGTGCTCGAGGGCACCGTCACCAAGGTCGTCGCTTTCGGCGCCTTCGTCGAAATCCTTCCGGGGGTCGAGGGCCTGGTCCACATCTCCGAGCTTGCCGACCACCACGTCGAGAACCCGAGCGAAGTCGTCGAGCCTGGTTCGAAGCTGAACGTCAAGATCCTCGAGATCGACGAAGAGCGGCGGCGTCTGTCACTCAGCATCAAGCGGGTCGAGGGTCAGAACATGGCGATGGCCGGCCTGGGCGAGCAGATCGCCCAGGCCGAAGGCACCCAGGACGAGGCCGCCGAGGTTCAGGCGGACCCGCCCATGGGCCAGATGGCGGATGCGTTCGCGAACGCGACCCCGGCCGCCGAAGCTCCCGCCGAGGAGATTCCGGCCGCCGAGGAGCCCGAGGCTCCGTCCGAAGAGGCGCCTGGCGAGCTTCCCGCCGAGGTCGAGGCCTCCGAGGAGGCCGATCCCGCCCCGGTTGCCGAGGCGAATGGCACCACCGAGGAGGAGCAGGCTGAGCACCAGGAGGGCGAATCGGTGCAGGAGCGGCCGGACTCTCCTGACGACGTCGACGAGGCGTCAGGCGACGAGTCCTCGGACGACGACGCGCAGACGGGCGAGTCGGACCAGAGCTGAGCGGCGCCGGTGGCGCCGCTGAAGATCGGCCTCACCGGCGGTATCGCCGCCGGTAAGTCGGAGGCTCTGAAGGCGTTCGAGCGCCTCGGCGCGGCGACGCTCTCCAGCGACGCGGTCGTCCACGAACTGCTGGAAAGCGACGAGCTGCGCGATCTGATGGTCCAGCGCTGGGGCTCGGACGTCGCCCCGGAGGGGAAGATCGAGCGGGGGAAGGTCGGCGAGATCGTCTTCGCCGACCCCGAGCAGCTGACCTGGCTGGAGTCGCGGATCCACCCCCTGGTCCAGCGGCGGACCGGCGAATGGCTGCTCTCGCTGCCGGTTGACACCGAGGTGGCCGTGGTCGAGGTGCCGCTGCTCTTCGAGGCCGGCGGCGACAAGGCCTTCGACACGACGGTCGCCGTCGTCACCGCCGACGAGGTGCGGCGCGAGCGCGCGGCGGCCCGCGGCCATGCCCTGGTGGACGAGCGCGAGGCGCGGCAGCTGACCCAGCCCGAGAAGGCCGAGCGGGCTGAGCACGTAGTCGCCAACGACGGCTCGGTGGAGGATCTCGAGCGGGCGCTGTCCGTCCTGCTCGGCAAGCTGCGGCGATGAAGCTCGAGGTCCGCCGTCGCCGGCAGCTGCTCGCCTTCGGCACCGTCGCGGTGCTGGTCGGCGTCTTCGCCGGCGCCCTGGTGGCGAGCGGCACTTTCGACGACGCCTTGAAAGAGCTGACGCTGCCGCTGCGGCATGAGGACGTGATCCGCCAGCAGGCCGACGAAAAGGAAGTCGACGCCGCCCTGATCGCGGCCGTGATCTACTCCGAGTCCAAGTTCAGCGACCAGACGTCGAGCGCGGGGGCGCGCGGGCTGATGCAGATAACTCCAGAAGCGGCCGACACGATTGCCAGGAACAGCGACGCGACCACCTTCGAATTGAAGGATCTCGGCGATCCCGAAATCAACATCCGCTATGGGACCTTCCTCCTGCGCGAACTGCTCGACCGCTACGAAGGCGACGAGGCGGCGGCGCTCGCCGCCTACAACGCCGGCCCCGGCAACGCCGACAAGTGGGGCGGGGCGGACCTGACCGTCGAAGCGATCCCCTTCCCGGAAACCCGCGCCTACGTCGAAGAGGTGCTCGAAAAACGGGACGAGTACCGCCAGGAGTACGCATCGGAGCTGGGCTATGGAAACCTCCGCTAGACCCCGCGTCGCCGCCCTGGCGCTTGCCGTCGGCCTCGTCCTCGCCGACTCCTCGATCGTCGTCCTGGCGCTGCCGGAGATCTACCGCGAACTGGACACCAGCATCTCCGGCGTCACCTGGGTGCTGATCTCCTTCAACCTCGTCATCGCCCTGGCCGCGGTTCCGGCGGCGCTGGTTGCGCGGAAGGTCGGGCCGGGGCGGACCGCGGCGGTGGGGCTGGCGGTCTTCGCCGGCGCCGGCCTCGCCTGCGGTCTGGCGGACGAGCTCTCGACCCTGATCGCCGCCCGCTGCGTACAGGCGCTCGGCGGCGCCGCCGCGGTCACCGCGGCGCTGGAGCTGCTGCCGGCAACCGTCGGCTCGGAGCGGCGGGCGGCGACCGTCTGGGCCGCCGCCGGGGCAACCGGCGCCGCGCTGGGACCGGCGGTCGGCGGGCTGCTGACCGAGCTCGTCTCCTGGCAGTCGATCTTCCTGATCCAGGTGCCGGTGGCGCTGATCGCCGCGGTGCCGATCCTCGCCGTCGCCAAGCACGAGGCGGCGACCGGGATAATCGAAGCCGAGGTGCGTCGCACCGGCCGCCCGCACCTCTGGGCCAACCTGGCGCTGGCGATGGTCTCGGCGGCGATCGCCGCGGCGCTCTTCCTGCTCGTCCTGCTGCTGATCGAAGGCTGGCGCCTGAGCCCGATCGAAGCGGCGCTGGTCGTCTCGGTGATGCCGCTGGCGGCGATCCTCGGCAGCCGGATGACCGAGCGGGTCGCCGACGAGCGCTCGCGCGCCGCCGCCGGCGCGATCCTCGTCTCCGGCGGCCTGGCCGGGCTCGCCTTCCTGCCGAAGGCGACGATCGCCCTCACCCTGCCGCCGCAGATCCTGGTCGGGATCGGGCTCTCGCTGGTGCTCTCGGCGCTGACCGAGACCGCCCTCGGCGGGCGGGCGCCGCAGGCGATCCACGGCGGCTGGACGATCTCCTCGCGGCACGCCGGCGTCGTCATCGGCCTGCTGGCGCTGACGCCGATCTTCACCGCCGAAATCGACCAGCAGCGCCACGACGCGATCAACGCCGGCACCGCGGTGGTCCTCGACTCGCCGATCAATCCGCTGCTGAAGCTCGACCTGGCCGAGAAGGTCAGCGCCCAGCTGGAAACGGAGAAGGGGAAGGTTCCGACGATCGAGCCCGCCTTCGAACCGAAGCCCTCCGACCCGGGCGAACGGGCCGAAGTCGAGCAGCTGCAGGGCGAACTTCAGGACCAGCTCGACCGCGGCGCCACCCACGCCTTCAGCACCTCCTTCATCCTCGCGGCGCTGCTCGGCCTGATCGCGCTGTTCCCGATCGGGCTCTCGCGGAGGGTCGACCTGTGAGCGGGAAGGGGCGTCTGAGCGGGCGTATGCTCGTGATCGGATCGATCGTGGCCTCGCTGGTCCTGGTCGGTGCCTACCTCGCGGCCGGCGGCTCCTCCTACGAGCCGGAGAAGACCCAGAATCCCTGCCAGCCCCGTCCCTGGAGCAACCCCCAGAGCCTCGGCCAGATAGCCAACCAGTTCACGATCTCGGCCCTGGATGGAGCCGCCTGCCAGCTGGGAGTCTCCCGCGAGGCGCTGGCCCGGGCCCTGGCGACGCCAGAGGGCCGCGAAAGGTTCGAAAAGCGCTACGGCATCGACGACGAAAAGCTCGCCAAGGCGATCCGGGCGGGCCTGGTCCGAGCCGTCGACGACGCCGAGGAAGCAGGCGCCCTCAGCCCCCTGATCGCGGTGCCACTGCGCCAGACGGTCAGGAACATCCCGCTCGAACAGGCAATCGAATTCATCAACGACGCCGAAAGCTTCCTCACCAACGCCGAATCGTTCCTCGGCCCAGCCCAGGACCTCATCGAACAGTTCCTGCCGTAGCCTCCCTTCTGTTCGAATCGCCAAAACGCATGTACTGGCGCCAGTTTGGCGCTAAAATGCAAAGGCATGCCCAGTGTCCAGGTCAAGAACGTGCCTCCCGATGTCCATCGAGTCCTTCGCCGACGTGCCGCGACGGCCGGGCAGTCCTTGCAGGAGTACCTGCTCGCCAGCCTCAAGCAACAGGCGCAGGAAGAGACGCTGGACGAGGTTCTCGATCGCGCTGGCAGTCGGGCCGGTGGCTCGGTAGGGCTCCGCTTTGCCGCGGAGACCCTTCGGGCCGAGCGCCAGCGCTGAGCGTGATCGTCGTTGATGCTTCAGTGCTTGCGCCGGCTCTCGCGGATGACGGCGCTGACGGTGATCGGGTCCGCGAGCGACTGCGTGGGGAGCAGCTCGTCGCACCTGAGCTGATCGACCTCGAGGTCGTTTCGACTCTTAGGCGGGCGGCTCGTGCTGGAAGGCTCGATGAGCGGCGGTCCGGTCAGGTTTTGACCGACCTGGAAGTGTTGCCGCTGCGTCGAGTTCCGCATCTGCCCCTCCTCTCGCGGATTTGGGAACTGCGCGACAACCTCACCGCCTATGACGCAGCCTACGTGGCGCTGGCCGAGACTCTCCAGATCGTGCTGCTCACTGCCGATGGCCCATTGGGACGGGCGCCAGGGATGCGCTGCGAAGTCGAGGTCCTGGGCTAACTGGGTTCGTCGACCTTGTAGTCGCGCTGCTTGACGTCCCAGGTGATCCCGGCGCAGAGGGTTTCGGGGTCGGTGCCGAGGGCGGTTGCCAGCTTGACCATGGTGCCGAGGCGGGGTTCGCGGCCGCCGCGCTCGAGCAGCGATACCTCGGTGCGGTGGATTTCGCAGCGCTCGGCCAGCTCTTCCTGAGAGATGCCGGCGGCCTGCCGGGCGCGGCGGAGGTTGACTGAGAAGCGATCGCGGTGGTTCATTTCAGACAAAACATTCTATTACTTTTGGCGGGTGACGTGCCAGACCCAGATCATCGCCAGTGGTTGGAGGGGCAAACGGGCCCATAGCGCCCAGCGCGGGAACTTGCGCATGTCCAGTCCCCGGATCTGCTCCGGGTTAACCGCCATGTGGAGGTTGGCCGGGAAGACCGCGACCAGCAGCGCCAGCAGCCACCAGCGTCCGAGCCGCCGCGAGGCGGGGTGGATGACCAGGGCGGCGCCGGCGATCTCGGCAACGCCGCTGATCGCCACGACCTCCTGCTTCTGAGGCTCGATCGCGGGCGGCACGATCGCCTCGAAGAAGCGCGGCCGGACGAAGTGCATGGTGCCGGTGAAGGTGAACAAAGCGGCAACGGCCGCGCGCGAAAGTCTCATCTAAGCCCAGCATATGCGCCAGCTATGTTCTGACCGTGCCCGATTTCGAGCTGAACCCCGCCTACACCCCGACGGCGGACCAACCGAAGGCGATCGCGGGGCTGGCCGAGGGCCTGCGCGGGGGCGAACGCTTCCAGACCCTGCTCGGCGCCACCGGCACCGGCAAGACCTTCACGATGGCGGCGACGATCGCCGAGGTGCAGCGGCCGAGCCTGGTGATCGCGCACAACAAGACGCTTGCCGCGCAGCTCTGCAACGAGTTCCGCGAGTTCTTCCCCGAGAACTCGGTCGAGTACTTCGTCTCCTATTACGACTACTACCAGCCCGAGGCCTACGTCCCCGCCCAGGACCTCTACATCGAGAAGGACTCCTCGATCAACGACGAGATCGACCGGCTGCGCCACGCCGCCACCTCGGCGCTGTTCGCCCGCCGCGACGTGATCATCGTCGCCTCGGTCTCCTGCATCTACGGGATCGGCTCGCCCCAGGTCTACAACGAAAAAATGCAGCTCTTCAAGGTCGGCGAGTCGATCGACCGCGACGACGTCCTCCGCAAGCTGGTGAAGATGCAGTACCAGCGCAACGACCAGGTGCTGGGGCGCGGCGCCTTCCGGGTCCGCGGCGAGGTGCTGGAGATCATGCCCTCCTACGCCGAGTCGGCCTACCGGATCGTCCTCTTCGGCGACGAGATCGAGGGGATCCAGCACTTCGACCCGCTGACCGGCGAGGTCCTCGACGTGATCGACCACGTCTCCGTCTGGCCGGCCTCCCATTACGTGACCAAGGACGAGACGGTCGACCGGGCCGTCGACGAAATCCGCACCGAACTCGAATCGCGCACCGCCGAGCTCGAGGCGGAAGGCAAGCAGCTGGAGGCCCACCGGCTGCGGCAGCGCACCGCCTACGACCTGGAGATGATCAAAGAGGTCGGCTTCACCTCGGGGATCGAGAACTACTCGCGGATCCTCGACGGCCGCCCCGCCGGCAGCCCGCCCCACACCCTGATCGACTACTTCCCCGACGACTTCGTCGTCTTCGTCGACGAGTCCCACCAGACGATCCCCCAGATCGGCGGGATGTACGAGGGGGACCGCTCGCGCAAGTCGACGCTGATCGACTACGGCTTCCGGCTGCCATCGGCGATCGACAACCGGCCGCTCAAGTTCGACGAGTTCCTCGACCGGGTCAAGCAGCTGGTGATGGTCTCGGCGACGCCGGGCCCGTTCGAGAAAGCCGAAGCGAGCCGCACGGTCGAGCAGATCGTCCGCCCGACCGGGATCATCGATCCCTACATCGAGCTGCGGGAGACGCGGAACCAGATCGACGACCTGATGAACGAGGTCAAGAAGGTGGCCGAGCAGGGCGACCGCACCCTGGTCACGACCCTGACCAAGAAGATGGCCGAGGACCTGACCGCCTACCTGCTCGAGTACGGGGTCAAGGTCCGCTACCTGCACTCCGAGGTCGACACCCTGGAACGGATCCAGATCGTCCGCGACCTGCGGCTCGGCGAGTACGACGTCCTCGTCGGCGTCAACCTCCTGCGCGAGGGGCTCGACCTGCCGGAGGTCTCGCTGGTCGCGATCCTCGACGCCGACAAGGAGGGTTTCCTGCGCGGCGAGACCAGCCTCGTGCAGACGATCGGCCGCGCCGCGCGCAACGTCAACGGCCGGGTCGTGATGTACGCCGACAGGGAGACCGACGCGATGCGGGCGGCGATGAGCGAGACCGACCGCCGCCGGGCGATCCAGGTCGCTTACAACGAGGAGCACGGGATCACGCCGGAGACGGTCCGCAAGGGCATCTCCGAGATGTCCGAGTTCCTGGCGATGGAGGACCGGGCGCCGCGCAAGCGCCGCCGTCGCCGCGGCGACGACTTCGACACCCCCGAGGAGCTGGAGAAGACGATCGTCGCCCTGGAGGAGGAGATGCTGGCCGCCGCCGACGATCTCCGCTTCGAGGAGGCCGGCCGGATCCGCGACGAGCTGCGCGAGCTGCGGCGTGACCTCGACGGGATGACGGCTGGGGCCTGAGCGGCATGCCCGTGGACGTCACCGAAGCGACCTTCCCGGCCGAGGTCGTCGAGCGCTCGCGGCAGCTGCCCGTCGTCGTCGACTTCTGGGCCGACTGGTGCGGTCCTTGTAAACAGCTGAGCCCGGCCCTGGAGAAAGCTGAGGCGACGCGACAGGGGCAGGTTGTTCTCGCCAAGGTCGACGTCGACGCCAACCAGCGTCTCGGCGCGCAGTTCCAGGTGCAGGGGATCCCGGCGGTGAAGGCCTTCCGCGACGGCCGGGTGGTCGACGAGTTCGTCGGAGCGCTGCCGCCGGCCAAAGTCGAGGCCTTCTTCGACGGCTTGACTCCCTCGCGGGCCGATGAGCTGCTGGCCGCCGGCGACGAGCTCTCGCTGCGGGAGGCGGCGGAACTCGAGCCGGCCCGCGCCGACGTCGCCGTTGCCTTGGCCAAGGCCCGGCTCGAGCGCGGCGCCGAGGACGAGGCGCTGGAGGCGGTCTCCTCTCACGAGGGCGACTTCGCGGCCGCCGGCATCGCCGCCCGCATCCGCCTGACCAAGGCGGGTATCGGCGCCGACGCCTTCGCCGCCCTCGACCGCGGCGAGCGCGAGGCGGCCCTCGACGGACTGCTCGACGAGCTAGCGGGCGCCGACGACTCCACCCGCGACGACCTCCGCCGCGCGGTCGTCGGCATCCTCAGCGACCTCGACCCCGCCGACCCGGCTGCCCGCGCTTACCGGCGCAAGCTGTCAGCCGCCCTAGGTTGAGGGAACATCTGTTCGTGTGCGTAGAATCGAGATAAGTGGCTGCCTCTGAGCGAATCGTCATCTCCGGCGCCCGGGAGCACAACCTCAAGGACGTCGACGTCGAGCTGCCCCGGGACGCGCTGATCGTGATCACCGGCCTCTCCGGGTCCGGCAAGTCGAGCCTTGCCTTCGACACGATCTACGCCGAGGGGCAGCGCCGCTACGTCGAGTCGCTCTCGTCGTATGCGCGGCAGTTCCTCGGTCTGATGGAGAAGCCCGACGTCGACTCGATCGAGGGCCTCTCGCCGGCGATCTCGATCGACCAGAAGACGACCTCGCGCAACCCGCGCTCGACGGTCGGCACGGTGACCGAGATCTACGACTACCTGCGCCTGCTCTGGGCGCGGATCGGCGTCCCCTACTGCCCCGAGTGCGGCGAGGAGATCACCGGGCAGACCCAGGAGCAGATCGTCGACCGGCTGATGACGCTCGAGCAGGGGACCAAATTCATGGTCATGGCCCCGGTCGTCCGCGGCCGCAAAGGCGAGTACGGGAAATTGCTCGAGCAGATGCGGCTCGAGGGCTACTCGCGGGCCAAGGTCAACGGCGAGCTGCGCCGCCTCGACGAGGAGATCACCCTCGACAAGAAGTACAAACACGACGTCGCGATCGTCGTCGACCGCCTGGTGATGAAAACCGACCTGCGCCGCCGGCTCTCGGAGTCGGTCGAAGCCGCCGCCGGTCTCGCCGCCGGGCTGATCGAAGTCGAGATCCTCAGCGGCGCCCAGGAGGGGGAGGTGCTGCTCTTCAGCGAGCAGTTCGCCTGCCTCGAGTGCGGCACCTCGATTCCGGAGCTGGAGCCGCGGATCTTCTCCTTCAACTCGCCGCACGGCGCCTGCGACCGCTGCCACGGCCTCGGCTTCCAGCGCGTGATCGACCCCGAGCTGGTCGTCCCCGACCCGACCCTCTCGCTCGCCGAGGGGGCTCTCCAGCCCTGGAATCGCGGCATCACCGCTTACTGGAGGCGGCTGATCGCATCCGTCGCCGACCACTACGACGTCGACGCCGACAAGCCCTGGTCGAAGCTGAAGAAGGACGAGCGGGAGATCTTCCTCTACGGCACCGGCGAGGAGCGCCACCACGTCAGCTACACCAACCGCTTCGGCCGCCGCCGCTCCTACAAGGTCCGCTTCGAGGGGATCGTCAACAACCTGCAGCGCCGCTACGAGGAGACCGACTCGGAGTCCAACCGCGAGCGGATCGAGGGCTACATGGCCGAGCAGCCATGCCCCGCCTGCAAGGGCGCCCGGCTGCGGCCCGAGAGCCTCGCGGTCAAAGTCGGCGGCTGCTCGATCGCCGAGTACAGCGACCTCTCCGCCCACGCCGCCGCCGAGTGGATCCGCGACCTCGAGATGACCGACACCGAGAAGGCGATCGCCCGGCTGATCGTCCGCGAGATCACCGAGCGGCTCTCCTTCCTCGAGAACGTCGGCATCGGCTACCTCTCGCTGGCCCGCGCGGCCCGCTCGCTCTCCGGCGGCGAGGCGCAGCGGATCCGGCTCGCGACCCAGATCGGCTCGCACCTCGTCGGGGTGATGTACGTCCTCGACGAGCCGTCGATCGGCCTCCACCAGCGCGACAACGAGAAGCTGATCGCGACCCTCGACCGGCTGCGCGATCTCGGCAACACGGTGATCGTCGTCGAGCACGACGAGGGGACGATGATGGCCGCCGACCATCTCGTCGACCTCGGCCCGGGCGCCGGCGAACATGGTGGCCACGTGATCGCCGCCGGCACCCCGCAGGAAGTGAAGAAGAACCCGAGCTCGCTCACCGGGCAGTACCTCTCCGGCAAGAAACGGATCGAGGTCCCCACCGAGCGCCGTCGCCCGACCGGGAACCTGCTGGTCCGCGGCGCCCGCGAACATAACCTCAAGGGCGTCGACGTCGAGATTCCGCTCGGCGTCTTCTGCTGCGTCACCGGCGTCTCCGGCTCGGGAAAGTCGACCCTCGTCAACGAGACCCTGCACCACGCGGTCGCCAACCGCCTGCACCAGGCGAAACTGCGGCCGGGCGCGCACGACGGCATCGACGGCCTCAGCCAGATCGACAAGATCATCAACATCGACCAGTCGCCGATCGGGCGCACCCCGCGCTCGAATCCGGCGACCTACACCGGCGTCTTCGACCACATCCGGGCGCTCTTCACCCAGACGCAGGAGTCGCGGGCGCGCGGCTACAAGCCGGGCCGCTTCAGCTTCAACGTCAAGGGGGGCCGCTGCGAGGTCTGCAAAGGCGACGGCCAGATCAAGATCGAGATGCACTTCCTGCCCGACGTCTACGTCCCCTGCGAGCAGTGCCACGGCAAGCGCTACAACCGCGAGACGCTCGAGGTCCGCTTCAAGGGCAAGAAC